>JAYVOX010000437.1:0-5396 GCA_043757695.1 Schlesneria sp. | reverse complement strand
CGTGAGGCCCCGGACTTGTTGGCGAAGAATCCGGGGCCTCACGGCACCCGGCTCACCTCGATCAGGGGGATGATGCCGCCAGTGATTGATGGCGTCGGTCCCGAGTACTCGTGCCACTCTTTTGATTCGTGACTCGACTTGCTCCCTTGGGTTGCGAGTGACTCGCAGGTACTGTCTTCTTCGCGTGGTGGTGTTCTCCGTCGAGGGATGCTGCGCCACTCGCGACTCAGCCCACCGAACGACACGCGGCCCTTCACTGCAATGTTGGATGCTTGATGCCCGACCTCAATTCACTCGATCAACCTTCCTCGCCAGTGACACTCGCGCGAATCGAACTGGGAACGCCGCCCAACCACGAACAACTCGGCCCGGCCTTTCGCGAATTGTGTGAGGTCATCGCGAAACTTCGGTCTCCGACCGGTTGCCCGTGGGACCGCGAACAGACGCTCGCCACGATCAAGCCCTTCACACTCGAAGAGACCTACGAATTGCTGGAAGCGATCGACTCGGGCGACGACGCGGCGATCGTGGAGGAACTCGGTGACGTGCTGCTGCAAGTGGTGCTCGACAGCCAGATCGCGGCCGACGAGGGACGGTTCGATCTGAACGATGTTGTGGCCGGGTTGACTCGCAAAATGATCGAGCGACATCCGCACGTCTTCGGCGATGTCAGCGTCACGTCAGCCGGTGAAGTTGCGCAGCACTGGGATCGAATCAAGCAGCAAGAGAAGCAGCGGGAGTCGATCTTCGACGGACTGCCCACGGCTCTGCCCGCACTGGCCCGCGCGGCTCGTCTCTCAGCCAAAGCGGCGCGCGTCGGCTACGACTTCCCCGCGCGAGACATGCTGTTCGATAAGCTGCGGGAAGAGCTGGACGAACTCGCCCACGAAATGTTTCTCGACGGACAAGTCCCGCAACGTCCGGCCACGGTCGAGTCCGCCGTCGAACCCGATCCGCTTCCCTTCGACCGCGAGCAACAGCAGCGAATGGAGGGCGAGCTGGGCGATGTCCTGTTCGTGTTGGCCAACATCGCCAGACGCTGGCATATCAACCCGGAAGAGGCCCTCCGCGCCAGCAACGCCAAATTTGAACGGCGAGTCCAGTTCATCGAACAACGGCTTAAAGAACAGAACCGCGAGCTGCGCGACGCCACGTTGAGTGAAATGGAAGTCATCTATCAAGAAGGGAAGCGAGCCGAACGATCAAAGTCCATTTGATCGTTGGTCATGTTGGTTGCCTTGGTTTGGTTGTCTTGATCGCTCGCGATACTCCGATTCCTTTGATTCCGTTTCCCACTGAATGGCTCCCGTTTCATGAGTTCCTCCCCCGCCAATCTCCCCGTGGAACCCGCTCCGCTGGCACGTCCCAAAGACCGAGTGATCTCGGGCAGTGGGATCGTCATTGCGATGTTCCTGCTGGGACTGACGCTCACCGCACTGCTGTTCATCTACTTTGAATTCAACACACGCCCGTTCAAACCACTGCGCGAAGCGATCGGTCGCGAGTTCCGGCACTCACGCCCCAATGTCGAAGGCGGGAAGTTGAAGGGCCGAGGTGCCAACACGCTGCGCATCTCAATGAGCGTCCCTTTCGACCCGAACCGAGACGCGGCCAAATCGAATGACGTGTTGGCGCGAGTCGTCGCCCTCGCACGACAGCATCACGATCTGAATAGCTTCCAAGTCATGGACGTGAACTTGATTCACTTCGCACCCGAACAGGAAGCCATTATCAAAAGCTTCAGTTGGCCAGCCGCTGATGCCGCGAAAGAGTCGTTCACTCCCCAACGATTCGAGCCTGTCGCACAGTGAACTCGTGAAGACTTTCGGCCCAAGCCGGCGTCGTCGTTTGAAGCCAGCCGAGCGGTCTCTTCGCGGTTCAATCTCCGGCTCTCTGCGACAAAGTCCCGAACTCTGCGGAGACTTCCAATGTCACTTGCAGGCGAAAGGAAGCCTCGGCCAAACACCTCACGCAAAAGTTATTGGAACGGCCGATCACTCCTGTTCGCAGTCGGTTGACCCTACCCCAGACGACCACTACGATCCGCCCCCGCTTCGCAGGGACTTTAGTCCCGTTGTCGAATCTGTTCCGAATTTCGCGGTTAGGAAGATTCAACTCGAAGCACCTCTTATGCCGATCAACTGTGCGTCGGCTCCGTAGCCAAGTGGCTAAGGCAACGGATTGCAAATCCGTCATCGTCGGTTCGACTCCGACCGGAGCCTCTTGAAGAAACCCCTTGGAAACATGGGGTTTCTTTCGTTTCTGACCATTTTACGCTGACACCACAAATAACCAATGACACCCGATTCTAGCCGCTTGCAGGTGTCAGTGACACCCGCAAAATCAGAATTGCTCTTGATCCATCCAACGAAACAACCCGCCGAAAGCGTGAGGCCGGGCGGGTCGCTTGTGGGAGCGGACACCAGATTGTCACTGGAAGAATCTTCCAGTGACGCCTGCGAACTGCTGGGGTCTACCTGATGTTAGACATCTGAAGAAACTTCCATCACCTGCTCAAGTACAGTGATCGGATAGGAATGGACCGTCGCATTGCGTCGATGACATCGATTAAATCGAGGTCATCCTTTTTCCATTCGCTTGGCGGCAGGCGCGAACGTCGCGAGCCTTAAGCCGACTCCGCCTCGCGGCTCAATCGGATGCGAGTGGCGATTCGCGCGATCTCTTCGGACTTGTCGACAGCCGGTTCTGCCGGCATCGCTGCGGTTGCTGCTGTCGGTTTGCCGATCAGATCGAACAGCAGCTTCATGGCAGGAAGGCTTCCATCGCGAGCCATGTCGATGAGCCGCGCCGTGACAGCTTGCACGTCCAATTCCGTGATGCACGTCAACATCGCGTTGCGGAGCTTCTGTGAGCGGCTGGAATGCCCGACTGCCGCTTGGTTGCCCGGCTGGAATCGGCCGTTGCCTGTCGTTGTCATCGGTTACGCCTCACGAAAGAGAAGCCGCCGCGCCGTGGCCCCCGCTGAAAGGAACGGGAGCCACGGCCGACGGGAAGGAATCAGAATTTTTCGGGATCGCACAAAAGTTTCAACTCGACCGCTGGCCTGCTATCGTTGATCAAGTTTGCTTCGGCTGTGAGTCGGCCGTAGGCGTCATCCATCTGCGTCAGTTCGTCGCGGACTCGCGCGATGTCTGCCCCATAACCTTGCTCGCGCGATGCAATCCAACTCTGCATCGAGGTCTTTTTGTCACCGATCCGAATTTCCAAGCTCTTTTTCTCGTGCGGAATCTGGCGCATCCGCGCGTCGAGATTTTCGATCTCTGCCAACGCTTCAGGGTCGGAGCAAGTTTGCACGAGCAGGGAGCGAGCCGCATTCGCCGCAGACAGTTGTTCGACGGCCTCAATCCGCTGGCTGACGAGTGCCCCGTGTTCGTCATCGTATACACAACGGCGGGATTGTTCCGCGCGTTCCAAAAGGGTGATCTCACGCCGAAGCCGAAGAATCGTTGCCTCCGCCGCTGGGAACTGCGAGAGCGTAATTGCAAGGGCGCTCCGGGAAATCAGCGTTGCCACTCCCTCATCCAAATCGTCTGGAACATGCCCAGTGCGATGGACGATCTCTGCGATTGCGGCTGGATCGGTCAATCGTCCATCGGCCACGGCGACGATTGTCTCCCGCCATTCCTTTGTTGTCTCGCGAGCGATTTCGTCGGCAGAGCACCGAAGTTTATCGAACAGTTCCGTCAATTGCCGTCGCGACGGTGCCTCGGTTTCGGTTTCGGGATTTTCATCAGTCATGGTCATGCGTTTCCTTTCAAAGGGCGGTCAAAAATCGCGCTACCCAACACGGGTGGCGCATCATTAAACAATCGGCCAGCGTGCTAAATCGTCGTTATAGAGGTCCAAGAAACTTTGCGGCGGGTCGATGGCCCGAATTGCCGTGAAGGACAAATCTGCGAGCCGCGCCGGTTCGCCTTGGAGTGCGGTGCGGTACTCCGCGAGCGAACTGTACCCGTAGAATTCGCGATCCATCGCGATAGGCAACGAAGCATTCCAACCGAGCAAATCCATTCGATGAATCAGGTGTAGGAGGCATCGAATCCATCTCCAGTCGTGGCCCGCACGCGGCGACGGGTGATATGGTTCGTCTGGACTGCTCACCATCTGGGTGAAAAGCGACGTTCGGACATGGCGAACCGTCTGACCGCCGATATCGTCGGCCGTAAACAACGTCGGCCAGTCGAGTGCGTGCGCCATCTCGTGCAGTGCGACGCCGACGAGCGAGTCTTGGGGATGAGCCGGGCAAAGCGTTCGGTCATCTATTAGCACCGCTGGCCCGCTGCCGCGCCATCTCGCTCCGATGTCGTCGCGGAGCCATTTGTGCATCGAAGGACAGGACAGCCCCGCGAACCAACCGAAAGGCTTCAACGCCGTCTCGGAAATCAAAACGACGTACAGACCGCCCGCGCCGTGCAGCGCCAAATCGGCTTTCAGCACGACGGCGAGGTCAGACTCAAGTCGGTCGCGAAGGGGTCGGAAATCGGTCGTCATGTGTCTGGTCCGTTGTCGAGTGTCCGTTGCTTGCTGCGTTTTGGCTGAAAGACAAAAGTTTGCAGTTGGGAGTGTGGTGCGTATAAGGTTCCCTAGAGCGATACCCTTGGAGAACCTATCCAATCTTGCCGATGCGCGAGGTCGCCTGCCGTGTCATTCCGTGCCAGAAGCTCCGCGTCTGCTCGGGACAAGCCGCCGTCGAACTCGCGAATCAGCGAGCCGATGGTTGTGGCATATAATCCGGCCACAGTCTCATCGACGTATACACCGAGTTCGGTTGCAAACGCGATTTCGACTCGCTCGTTCAGAATGGCTGAAATCAGCCGCCGCATCGCGCCGCGACGGTCATTCAGATTTAGAGGAAGTAGCATTGTTGAAGTCCTTTTAGTTTGTCGGGGTGCCATCTGGCCCGCCAAATTAGGAACGATCGGAACGATAGGAGGCGTTTCCCGTATAACTTTTGCTTCCCTATGGAAGGTTTGCTTATATGGAAAGTGCGTTCCACCGTTCCAACCGTTCCACTTTTCATTCGTCTGCCTTCAATGCGATGCCCAAATACCAGCGCGTCCCGCTGTGTTTGTCCTGATATCCGCTATCCTTCAACCATTGCCCGACAAATGTTCTGGACGGCAGGTTGTCGCCCGATTCGTTGTGATCGTCCTAGCGGTCATTGGTTCGCTTCCTTGCGGGCCTGTCGGCAGTCGTGATCGGCGAGAATCTCCGCGTCTGCTCGGGACAAGCCGCCGTCGAATTGACGAATGGCCGCTCGCTCCTCATAGAGTTCGTCATCCGTTGGGGCGTCATCTTCCGCAGGCCACTCGACGAGCTTTGGAACGAGACTGGTCCGCGTTGGTCCGCGTCCCACCCCATTGCGCGCCTTATCA
>JAYVOX010000436.1:0-5400 GCA_043757695.1 Schlesneria sp. | reverse complement strand
CGAACCCGGCTGGATCACCCTCTGGCGCGGCTTCGAAAAACTCATGCTCCTCGTCCGAGGAGCCGACGCTCAACTCAAAAAATGTGGGTAATACAGAGTGCCCATCCTACGGAGACATTTCTGGCTGCTGATCGCCGCACTCCAAATTGGAACATTACTTCGCAGTGGGCGACGTCCATACGGCGGGCTTCGGGTTGGCGACCCTCAGCGGTTGCGAGTCGCCGTAGTGCTGCTGAGCCTTCGCGAGTTGATCCGTCATTGGTGCGATGCGATCGGTGTGCGCGGATTGCTTCGAGAGGTCGTGCATCGCGTCGGGATCGGATTCCAGATCGAAGAGTTGCGTCACGTTGACCTGCGGGTAGCGGATCAGCTTGTAGCGGTCATCGCGAATCGCACGTTGAATGTTCAGGTACGAGAAGAACAACTCACCGCGCGCCATCTTCGATTTTTGTTCGAGGACCGGACGAAAGCTCACGCCGTCGATGCCCGTCGGTGCGGCGGCACCGACGAGATCACAGAGAGTCGGATAGATGTCGAGCAAGTAGACGAGCGAGTTTGACTCGCCGTGCGGGATGCCCGGCCCGGCGAAAACGAGCGGTGATTTCATCGCGGCGTCATAGAGACTCTGCTTGCCAAGCAACCCGTGACTGCCGATCGCGATCCCCTGATCGGCCGAGAAGACGATCAGCGTGTTGTTGAGTTGCTCCAACTCTTTCAGCGATTGCAGCAGTCGTCCGATGTAAAAGTCCAGCGAGGTGATGGTCGCATAGTATTCATGATGCGTCTGTCGTAAGTCCGCTTCCGTGCATGGCCAGGGCAGCAGTTTCTCATCGCGGATATCCATGTTGCCGTTGTCGAACGGATGGACCGGTAGCCAATTCTTCGGCAGCGGAATGAGGTCTCGCTGATACTGGTCGAGATACTACGGCGCGGCGATCCGCGGATCGTGCGGGTTGCCAAACGCGAGGTACATGCAGAACGGCGGCGACTTCTCCGACTGTTCGCCGTGGGCGTGAAGGAACTTGATCGCATCATCGACGATCTCGCGCCCCGGTTCGCCGCTCGTTCGTTCGTCGTCATCGTTCTTCAGATACTTGTTGACATCGAACTTCGCCTGAATCAGCGGCGCGGTATTTCCCTTCTTGCCGTGGTGATAGGTCACATAGCCAGCCCCCTTCATCGAGAGCGGAAAGTTGGGGCCATCGCCCGGTGACAACTGTCCCTTCTGCTTCGGAGAGTTCGGTGGCGCGAAGTCCTGCCAGCGGAAGTACGCATTGCCGCTCAACAGCATATTGCGACTCGGCGTGCAGACCGCCCCCGAGTTGCCACCCAAACAGTAGGCGTTCCGCATCGAGAAGCCGCGCCGGACCAGCGTGTCCAAGTGCGGAGTCTTCACCGTCGGGTTGCCGAGCGCGGCAATCGAATCGGCACGCATGTCATCGGCGAACAAGAACAAGATGTTCGGCTTGCGAGGTACTTCAACGGCAGAAACAACGGTCACACAGAGGGGGATCAAAGCAACGAAACAGGCCAGAGTCGAACAGGAATGTCGCATGAGTGAGTTCCATGGAGAGCCAGAAAGATCGACCACAGTATGAGTGACATGCCTCCAATTTTCTCTCGACATCACCAACAAAACGGGTTCGCGCTGATCTCTTGGCCGGTTTCCGGAATCTCGCGTTGCTCCTGACTCGAAGACCGGAAGAACAGTTCAATCATCTCAACATTCCGCTGGCAACAGAGCGGGATGGCCCCTCCGTTTGAGGCTTTTCCACAATGCTTCACGACAAAAACTGCTTGGCCCTATGAAACTCCTGCGATTCGTTGCAGGCACCCAAATGCCTCGCTACACTCCCTCGCTCTCAAAAGGCTTGGATTTCGGCTGGAATGAGTGAGCAACCGTAGTTTTGTTCGCATCCGCCCCAGCCGTATTGGTCTACGTATTTAAGCAACGCGAAAGGCGAAGTGCGTCATGTCGAATGAAGCGAAGCTGGTTGTCGAGCCACGTACCGAAATGGGTTCGGCTGCGTGTCGCCGTCTCCGCAACCGTGGCCTGGTTCCGGGCAATGTCTATGGTCACAACGCCGATCCGGTAGCGATCATGGTTGCGGCGGATGTCCTCGGCCCCGTCCTCAAGTCGGGTTCCCGGGTCGTCGATCTCGATGTTGCTGGCAAGCACGATAAGGCCGTCATTCGCGAAGTGACTTGGGATGTCTTCGGGCGATTCGTCGAACATATCGACTTGCTCCGCGTCGATCCCAATGAACGTGTCACGATCACCGTGCCGCTGATTCTTAAAGGAACTGCGCCTGGTATCGTGAGTGGCGGAATGGTCGAACAGCCACTGCACTCGCTCGTGATCGATTGCTTGGCCTACCAGATTCCAGACTCGATCATTGTGCGAATCGGCTCGCTGCAACTCGGTCAGTCCATTTATGTTCGTGACTTACCTCTGCCGGAAGGTAGTCATGCTCACTCCGCTCAAGATGCCATCGTCGTGCATATCGTGAAAGCCCGGGAAGTAGTCGAGGCGACCACGCCTAGCGCATCCGAGCCGGAAGTCATTGGCAAGAAAGTGACTGATGCCGATGCCGCCAAAGACGATAAAAAAGACGACAAGAAAAAGAAGTAAGCGTTCGCAAATATGTCGGTTTGCACTACGCCTTTGCCGCCTGATCGTTGACCAGCCGCGACAGCGCCGATTGTCGGAGTGTGCCGATGAAGATCGTCGTGGGGTTGGGAAATCCCGGCGAGAAGTACGCTGGAACCCGCCACAACATCGGCTTCAATGTTCTGGCGGAGTTCGGGCATCGTTGGGGAGCCACCAAGCCCAAGGTTCGTTTTGAAGCCGAGATGTCTGAAGTGCTGTGTGCGAATGAGCGACTCCTGCTCATTGCTCCGCAAACTTTCATGAATCTCAGCGGTCGCAGTGTTCAGCAATTCATTCGCTTTTTTCAACTCCCCATTTCCGACCTGTTGGTGGTCGCTGATGACCTCAACTTGAAGATGGGGCAAATCCGACTGAGGCAATCCGGCTCAGCAGGTGGCCAAAAGGGACTACTCGGTATTTTGACCTGTCTGGGAAGCGATGCCGTCCCGCGACTCAGGCTTGGCATTGGTCGCCCTCCGGCGAACACTGAGACCACAAGCTATGTACTCGAACGGTTTCGCAAAGACGAATTGCCGTGCATCGATGAAGCAGTCGCCCGAGCGGCATCTGCGATTGAAGTTTGGGTCAAAGAGGGCATCCTAGCAGCCATGAATCGGTTCAATTCGGGCCCGACTGGCGATCAAGGAACGACATTAATTGAGCCTTGATCGCTGCTGCGATGATGGTCTGCACATCGGCAGTTTGGTGATTTGACGGGCGGCACAAGCCGATCCAGCCGATCCGGTTGCAAATCGCCGCGAATCCGGTACAAGGTTGTCCCGGCGTAATCAAGGTTTTCAGTGATTTGACGTTGCTCACTCGTTGGTTTGAATTGGTGTCTGTGGGGAGAGTGATGCACCGCAAAGGTGCTAGGTAGTCAAGAAACAAGCGGTAAATCGGGTACGCCAGTGTTCAGGCGGGCCGTTTCGGACAGGTCGGCCACGCGTGGCCGACAATTCTCGAAGGGATATTATTTTGGCTGAGTATCAGTACGAGGGGATGTTCCTGCTGGACAGTAACAAGTTCGCGGCCGATGCCGAAGGAACGCAGCAGGCAGTCCATGGCATCCTAGATCGTGTCGGCGCTAAGTTGGTGGCGTCCCGTCCCTGGCAAGACGGCAGACTTTGCTATCCCATTGAGAAGCATCGAAAGGGTTTGTACTACCTGACCTGCTTTACGATGGATGGAGACCAAATGGCCGAGTTGAATCGGCTCTGCAAGCTGAATGAGACCGTCCTCCGCCAACTTGTCATCCGCCATCCCAAGGTGATCTTCGACGCGATGGTCGATGCCCTGACCTCTCACGATGGTGCGCTGCACAGTCCCGAGCAACGGCCCGATCCGCGAGACCCACGTTCGGGTGGCTACAGTGATAAAGAGCGAACTCCTGAAGGATTCGATGAAGGACGCTAGGCGGCCTGCTTTCAGCGGACAACATCGCCCCAACATCATTCGACTTGTTTTTTTGCTGGAATCCGCCACTGTAGGAGTTCAATCATGGCGAGCTACAACAAGGTCATCTTGATTGGCAACCTGACTCGCGATCCGCAGGTCAAGTATCTCCCGAGTGGGACTGCCGTTGCCGAGATTTCCCTCGCTGTCAATCGAACATGGTTCGACAAACAATCCAATTCAAAGAAGGAAGATGTCACGTTTGTCGATATCACTTTGTGGGATCGCACTGCCGAAGTCGCCGGGGAATACTTGACCAAGGGCAAACAGGTTCTGATCGAAGGACGCCTACAAATGGACTCTTGGGAAGATCGTGAGACGAAGCAGAAGCGGTCAAAGATGAAGGTCATTGGCGAAAGCATGACGATGCTCGGTAGTCGCAACGATGGTAGTGGTGGTGCGGCCGGCGGAGGTACACGCGGATCAGCACCGCCCGCTGCTCGTGACAATAATGCGGGAGGCGATCAGTCGGGGTTCTCACAGGAGCCGAGTGATTACCCCAGCTTGGAAGATACGTCGAGTGGTGCCTCTGGTGGGCCATCGGTTGATGAAGTCCCGTTTTGAGTGAGTGTGGTTGTTCCTGTGTCAGCAACGACGCGAAGTGAGTAACTCAAGGGTTGTATTGATGGCGGTCTGAAGCCTTCTCATGGCGAGTCGGCCACCGCAAACGAAAAACATAATTCACGACCTAGATAGGTCGGCCTGCTTCTACGGAATTGAGCAAGATGTCACGAGCAACACATACCGCATCCGGTCGTCCGAGAATTTCCCGACAAGTCGAGTTGTTGCTGGCGGACGACGTTGAATCGCTCGGCAAGCGAGGCGAGGTTGTTCGCGTCCGACCCGGTTACGCTCGAAACTTCCTGCTGCCAAATGGCAAGGCGACTCTCGCCACTGAGGAAAATAAGCGTCGGGTCAAACGCCATCAGGAAAACATTGAGAACCTCGAAGTCGAGCGACTCAAGCAACTGAAGAGTCGCGCCGAGGCTGTCAGCAAGTACAGCGTCACGCTCGAAGCCAACGCCAACGAAGAAGGTCACCTGTACGGTTCGATCATGGGGCCTGACATCAGCAAGGCACTCAAGGATGCGGGCTATCAAGTCGAGGCCGAGCATGTTCGTCTGGATGGTCCGCTCAAGGAATTGGGCATGTACACGGTCAAGATTTATCTGCACGCAGAAGCTCAGGCCGAGGTCAAAGTTTGGGTGGTCCCTGCTGCGAAGAAGTGATCTTCAACTCGATTGATTGGTCGTTCACTACGGCGACGCACCCTTCCTTGGGCGCGTCGCCGTTTTTTT
>JAYVOX010000435.1:0-5402 GCA_043757695.1 Schlesneria sp. | reverse complement strand
GCGACCTTGAATTCCGTCAACACGAAGTTGCCATTCGGCGCGAGGCCCGGTCCCTTCGCAGGCAACTCGTCATCCGTCAGGGCTTCGAGTCGGAAGCCAGTCAGTTTCGATGTCGCTTCAAACGTGAAGGTGTACGTTTCCTGAGCCGCCGACTTGCCGCCGGACTTCAGCGATCCGTCCTCCTGCCGTTTCAGTTGCGATTCCCCTTGGACTTTCGTCTCGACGGGATCGAGGACCGTCCACGTTGAGGCGGCCAACTCCTGCTCAAAGTTGGGGTTGGTCGCGATCAGCGAGGCAACGACATCATCGAGCCGCTTCTTCGCGGCTGCGGTTTCGGTGTCGAGACGGGCAAGTTCCTTTTCGTCGTCTGCGGATGGCACGGGCATTCCCGGCTCGCGACGACCGACGGCCGTCTCCTGCACGTCGGCGAAGAAGGCGGCCATCGCGTAGAAGTCGCGCTGCGTGATCGGGTCGAATTTGTGATCGTGACACTCGGCGCAGCCCATCGTCGCACCGAGCCAGACGCCCGACACATTCCGCACGCGGTCGGCGGCGTATTTGGCGATGTATTCTTTGGCTTGCGCACCGCCCTCTTCCGTGGTTTGCAGCAGCCGGTTGTAACCCGACGCGACTTTTTGCGAGATGCTCGGTGACGGCAGCAGGTCGCCCGCGATTTGTTCAACGGTGAACTTGTCGAACGGCAGATTGTCGTTGAATGCGCGGATGACGTAGTCGCGATAGGGAACGATGTCGCGCGGGTTGTCGCTGTGATAGCCCGCCGTGTCGGCGAACCTCACGAGGTCCAGCCAATGGACGGCCATCCGCTCGCCGAAATGAGGCGACTCCAGCAGACGAGCCACCAGTTTGTCATACGCCTCCGGGCTGGCATCGTTCACGAACTGATCGACCTGGTCGGGCGAGGGCGGCAGCCCGGTGAGGTCAAACGACAACCGGCGAATGAGCGTGATGCGGTCGGCCTCGCGCGACGGCTTCAACCCGGCGGCGTTCAGTTTGGCGAGCACAAAGCGGTCGATCTCGTTGCGAACGAAATCGACTGGAGAGTAGCCCGGCTGCTCCGAAGCAGCCGGGCTACTGGTCGCTTTGACGTTTGGCACCGCCGCGCGCACCGGCTTGAGGTAGGCCCAGTGTCCCTGCCACTTGGCTCCCTGCTCGACCCACTTCTTGAGAACGGCGATGTCACGCGGAGACAGTTTCTTCCCCGAATCGACCGGCGGCATGAGTTGCTCGGGATCAGCCGACGTGACTCGCTTGATCAGTTCGCTCGCGCCGACCATTCCGGCGACAATCGGCTTCGTTTTGGAGGCCGCTCCGAACAGTCCGGCTTCCGTGTCGAGACGCAACTCAGCCTCGCGCTTGTTCGCATCGGGGCCGTGGCAAACGAAACAAGTCTCCGACAGGATCGGTCTCACGTCGCGATTGAACTCGACAACATCCGGGATCGGCGCATCAGCGGCCAGCGCGACACGAACGGTCTCATTCAGGACGGGGCCACCAACCAGCAGACCACCCACCAGCGCACGGTAAACGAACTGACGCAGCATTCGAGAAACTCCTGAAAGAGATCGTTGGGTTGCCCATTGGATCGCACCGCGCGGGCAACTCGCAACCCATGCGAAGCGGTGGAACCACGAATCAGACGAATCTCCACGAATCCAGCACGAGAAGAAGTCAGGTCAAGAACCAGACGACGATCGGATCGGTTCTCACGACTCCATCCTGTTGGCTTGGACATCAACGCAGACGGTGGAGTGGGCCGCGAACAAACGAGCGACTTGGAGGAGGGGCACTCTTGCCCGTCCGGGATTTGACTCGGCGCGAGGTCGCTTGAAGAGCGGACGGGCAAGAGTGCCCATCCCACGAGTGATGGCGGTGATTCAACGCGGCTTGGAAGTTCGCCTTGTTGCTGCGCGCAAGCCTGACCTACGATGGGCCGCGCGAGGGACGTGAGGGTTTGGTCGAGGCTGTGAGGAGGACGGGACATGACACCGCGAAGAACTGGCTTGAGGATCGTGCTGTCGATCGGATGTCTGTTGAGCGGGATCGAGTTCGCGGCGGCGCAGGCTCCGAAGACGAAGCTCAAGCCGGAAGCGGCTGGCCCGTCCGGCGCGGCGACGCGACCACGATCGACGTTCATCGAAATCAAACTCTTGTCGGGGTCCGACGGTGGAGCGCTGCATGCACAGCAATGGCTGAAGGTGATGCAGACGCTCGATGTGTCGCTCCAAATTCAGAAGAGCGATCTCGACGATCAGCCCGAGGTGCGGGAACGTGAGGTCGGCACGCTGCGGTATGTGACGGCCATTGGGCTGCTCGATCGAACGGGCAAGATTACCTTCCCTGATCGCAGCTTCACGACTTCAGACGGAGCCAAGCTGAAGGAATGGATCGACACGTTGCGGACCTACGGAGCGCAAGGTTCTCCCGAGGGACAGCCGTTGTGGGGTCTGACGAAGGAGCAGTTTGCTCGCGTGTACGACAGCCTCGGCAAAGTGGTCGAGACGAGTGTCATGGGACTGCCCCTTCGCGAGGCCATTGCCAAGTTGCCGCTTCCCGAGCAGTACCCGTTGAAGTGGAGTCAGGCGGCGAGCGATTCATTGAAGACGCGCGAGTCACGCTCTTCCGTCAGGCAGGAGTTGAAAGGCTTTAGTTGCGCGACAGCACTCGCACTCGCCCTGAATGACTGCGGGCTGGGCTTTCGTCCAAATCGAACGCCGAGCGGAGGATTGGAGCTGCTCGTCGAACCGCTCGGTCAGCGTGACGACTTCTGGCCGGTCGGTTGGCCGTTGCAACAGCCACGTATCAAAGCGGCTCCCAAGTTCTTCGCGATGACGACGATTGAACTGGATCAAGTCGAGTTGTCAGACGTGCTGTTCGCCGTGGCGGAACTGTCGGAGACGGCCGTGATGATTGACTACCGGGAACTCGACAAGAAGAACATCGACCTCACGCAGTTGAAGGTGTCGTTCAAACGCGGGCAATCGTCGTGGAGCGTGGCGCTCAAGCAAATCGTCGGACAGCAGAAGCTGTCTCGCCAAATCTGGCAGGACGAAGCCGGTCGCGTCTTCGTGTGGATCACCACGAGCCGTCCGGGAAATCGGGCGGCGAAGGCGGGAGAGTGAATCGGAAGAGGAGTGTTTGAACGGGGACGAGTCAGTGGTCCGTGCTGACGATGCCTGTGAAATCCCCGACGACCTCACACCGCAGAACGATGTTCGACAGGCACCACGAGCGTTGTCGGCGAACTCTTGGATTCACTCTTGACGTTGTTGCCTTGGCCTGGCGGACTGAAGAAATAGAACATCCCAAAGCTACAAACGACGATCGTCGCGAGCATGGCCACACCAATCAGGATCGTCTTGGTCAGCTCGTCCAGCGGCGGCTTGGGTGACTGCGAATTCGTTCGCGGTGTGACCGGTGCGTGCGCAATCGACGGGCTGAGTTTGGAAGCCAGCTCTTGAACGGGGGGAACCGTGGCTCCCGATCTCGCGGCGGCGGAACTGGCCAGTTGCAGGCTCGAACCGGGACGACGGTCTCGCGGTTTGAGCTTGGCAGAGGATTTGGAACGTGGCCCGTTGGGGCGCGCCGCGTCCGAAGGCGAACTTCCCGAAGCGACGCGATCCTTCTCCATGGATGCCGGGGCCAGCACGCTCACTTCACTGTCACTGCGCTTCGTGTCCGGTTCATTGGACGTGTGTCCCGAGAGCGAATCCATGCCGCACAGTAATGCGACCAGCATCAGGTGCTTCTGCTTCCAAACGGTCGGTGCGTGTTCGATCAGCCAGCGCGACAGCGCTTCCGAGACTTCGGCCGACGATTGGTAACGATCGACCGTTTTCTTCGCCATCATTTTGTCGAGGATCGCCAAGAGCGAAGGGTCGATGTCGGGCCGCTCATAGCTGACCGACGGCGGCGTCTTTGTTTGATGGGCGAGCAGTCGTTGCACGAGCGTGCCATCGGTGAACGGCGGATGTCCCGTGAGCGCGAAGTACATCGTGCAGCCCAAGCTGTAGATATCGGCTCGCGCATCGACCTGATGGCTATCGACGGCCTGCTCCGGCGCGAGGTAATCGGCCGTGCCCAGCACTTTCTCATCGTGCTTGATCGTCAGCGACTCTTCGTCGGAGTTTTTGAAGAACCGAGCCAGTCCGAGATCGAGCAGTTTCACGACCCCGTGGTTGTCGATCAGCAAGTTGCCGGGCTTCACGTCGCGGTGAACCATTCCCAATTGATGAGCATGTCCGAGACCATCGGCGGCCTGACGAATCGTGTCCACGGCGGTGACGTAATCGAGCGGTCCCTGATCCTTGACGACCTGTTCGACATTCCGCCCTTCGACGTACTCCATGACGAGGAAGTGAATGTCAGTGCCGCTCTCAGTCTGCTTATCGACATCGTAGGCGCGGACGATGTTCACGTGATTCATGGCCGCGACCGCGCGGGCTTCACGATGAAAGCGACCGAGGTACGACGTGTCTTGGACCTTGTTGGCCGGCAGCACTTTGATGGCACATCGCCGCTCCATCATGATGTGTTCGGCCAGATAGACGGCACTCATCTCACCCGCGCCGAGCAGTGACAGCAGGCGATAGCGTCCGAGAATGAAACCCTTATGCCGACCTTGCAGCAGCTTTTCCGATTGCCATTCGGTGAGAATCTTACGATCGACCATGGCTGCCGCGAGGGCACACGAATCGGTGTCGTCCACGCCGTCTTGCACGAGTTCCGCGAGCATCGCATCGACGCGATCAGCATCGATCAAGCCGCTTTGTTTGACCCCGGCCAGGAATGAAGCTGCAGTCAGTTTGAGCGTCATGAAAACCTTGTCCTTCAACTCCAGCCGAACGCTGGTCTCAACCTGCGAATCGAACCGTGCCTTTGATTACCGACCCGACGGGTGAGTGACGGAGTACCAGTGTCTGTCGCCTTCGCTCACATTACGGGTTGATGTCACTGGAGCAGCCCATTGCTACCGTTCACTCGATGACGAAATCGACCCTCTATCAGTTTCACCGCGCCCCATGACCGATGTCGATGGGATGTTCCATGACTTCACGATTCTCTCGACATTCTGACCGAACCAAACAGGTCGCGCCGAAACGTTGCCGTTTGGCCACAGGACTCGCCGCGCGCACTACAACCGCTACGACCCGTTTCCCGGTGTTCTTCCCACCACTTCGATTTCAAACACCAGTGATTCCCCCGCCAACGGGTGATTGCCATCCAACGTGATTTCATCGTCCGCCGTGGCGCGCACCCAGACATCCAATTCTTGGCCAGCGACTTCCGCCGTGAGTTGGTCCCCTTCGTCGATGTTTTTGAGGATGCCCAGTCGCGCCGCCTGCTGTTGCAGTTTGGAGTCTCGAAAACCAAAGGCTTGTTCG
>JAYVOX010000434.1:0-5408 GCA_043757695.1 Schlesneria sp. | reverse complement strand
AGTGTTGTAGCCACGCTCGCCAGAGCGTGGAGGGGAGCGAACAACCACCTTCTGGCGAAGGTGGCTACTGAAGACCAACCTTCAAAATGCTCTAAGTGACCGATTTGGATGAGCTCGCCTGAGTAGTCGCGGACCTGCGACAGATCCAACTTGCGAGTCAGCCGTGCTTCTTCCGCCGGGCCGAACTTCGGCTACGCCAGCTATTGTTGCTGATTTTCGCGGCGATGAGTGAGACAGAGCTAAGGGACTTGGAACCGTTAGTTTTTGGGGAGGCTGGTGACGACGAGGTTGTCGCGGTGGATGACTTCGGCGTAGGGGATCGCTCCGATCGACTTGGCGATCTCCTCCGAGCGTTTGCCGACGATGGCCAGCGTGGCGCTGGCGTCGTAGTTGGTCAGGCCCCGCGCGAACTCGACGCCCCGCTGATCGATCAGCGCGACGACTTCCCCTTTGGCGAAGTCGCCTTCCACGCGGACGATCCCGGCTGCGAGGAGTGACTTGCCCTGTTGTTCGACGGCGCGACGCGCCCCGTCGTCCAGCACGAAGCGACCTTGCGGCGGCATCGTGTAGCCGATCCACCGTTTCCAAGCCGACACGCCGTCGCCCTCACCGAGGAACAGCGTGCCGAGGTCGTCGCCGCGCAGAATCTCATCGAGTACGCGCGGCCGTTTGCCGTTGGCGATGACGACGTTCACGCCGACGGCGGTGGCGGTGTGAACGGCTTCCAGTTTGGTCTTCATCCCGCCTGTGCCGCGTGAGCTTTTTGAAGTTCCAACCAGATTGAGCAACTCGTCGTCGAAGCGTTCCACCAGCGGGATGCGTTGGCTCTGGGGGTCGGTCGGGTCGCCGGTCAACAGGCCCTCGATGATGGAGAGCACAATCAGCAGATCGGCCTGAATCAATCCGGCCACCATCGCGGCGAGTCGGTCGTTGTCACCCAGCTTGATCTCCGCCGTACTCACGGTGTCGTTCTCGTTGATGATCGGGATCGCGTGGTACTCGAACAGCGTTCGCAGCGTGTTCCGCACGTTGAGATACCGTGACCGGTTCTTGAAGTCATTGGCCGTCAACAACAGCTGCGCCGCGTGATAGCCGTGCGGGCGAAAGGCTTCATCGTAGATGTGAATCAGGTGCGCCTGACCTGTGGCGGCGGCCGCTTGCAGATGCGGCAGGTCTTTGGGCCGCTCCTTCAACCCGAGCAATCCCATCCCCGCGCCGATCGCTCCGCTGGAAACCAGCACGACCTTACGACCGGAAACGCACAGTCCATGAACCTGTTCGGCGAGCGAAGCGATTCGCGCGGCATCGAGCTGATCGTCGTCTGTCGAAAGGACGTTCGTCCCGACTTTGACGACAACGGTGCGCGTGCGGTCCATGACCTCACGTCGAAGAGTGGCAGCGTTCTCAGTCATGGCGGCGATTGTTCTGATGGGAGTGAGAGCGCGGTGGCTGATTGGAATCTGCCGCAGACTTTGTTGGGCCAAGGGGTTTTCGGCTCTCCGCCATTCCTGTTGAAATCAGGAAGACGGCAGGAGCCTCGCCCTCCCAAAATCAACACGAATGGCGGAGAGCCGGTTTTTCCAAGGCGACGGAAGATATAGGGGGTCACGCAGCGATGCCACTCCCGTGAGACGCAGAGTCGGTTGGTCGCAGCGGACTCGGTCTGTATGATCCCCGCCCGCTCGCCAATCCAGCGAGTCGGCTCAACGACGAACCTGACCGACGGAGATATGCCCCGTGGCCGATTTGCATCACGAGTGTGGGATTGCTGCGATCTATCATCTGCCCGGCCCCACGCATCGGATTGCTCCGAAAGGTGATCCCTCGCAGGTCTCACGCCTCATTCCGCGACTGTTGCTGGATATTCAAAATCGTGGCCAGTTGGCGGCCGGAATGTCGGTCTACCGACCGGGCCATCCGCAGTTGATCGACACCTACAAAGATGTCGGCACCGTGACGGAAGTCTTCCACTTGAACCATCAAGTCGAAGCGGCCGCCTTGATGGACAAGTACGCGGGTGTCGCCGCCATTGGCCACGTGAGATACGCCACCTGTGGAGGCGACGATTGCGGCAACGCGCAGCCGTTCGAGCGACACCACATCGAGAAGCACAAGTGGTTTGCGTTCGGCTTCAACGGACAGCTCGCCAATTTCAAAGAGCTGCGGCAGCAGATTCTGTCGCAGCCCAACTTCCATTTGGCGCGAGACATCGACACCGAAGTCTTGTTGCACCTGATCTCACAACAACTGTCGGGTGACCGACTCCCGAGTCTCATCGAAGTGCTCTCGGTTCTCAGCCAGCGACTCGATGGTGCTTGGAACTTGGTGTTCCTCAACGCACAAGGTGAGATGGCGGTCGCGCGTGACCCGCTGGGCATTCGCCCGCTCTGCTATGCGTTTGACGGAACGTTGTTTGCCGCCGCGAGTGAAAGCGTCGCGTTGGCGAACCTCGGTTTCAAACAGGAAGACATCCGCAACGTGCCGCCCGGTCACGCGGTTCTGATCCAGAACGGCAAACTCGAACTCCACCAGTTCGCCCCGAGTCCGCGTCGCGCGCACTGCTTCTTCGAGTGGATTTATTTCGCCAACGTCGCCAGCACGCTCGACGATCGCAGCGTCTATCTCACCCGCAAGCGACTCGGTGAAGAACTGGCAAAGCAAGAGCGACTTACGATCGACGAGGACACGATCGTCGTCCCCGTTCCCGACACCGCGAAGGCTGCGGCCGACAGCATGGCCTTCACGTTGAAAGTGCCGTCGGTCGAAGGCTTGATGCGCAATCGCTACATGGGGCGAACGTTCATCGAGGGGACCAACCGCGAAGACAAAGCCCGCATGAAGTACACGCCGCTGCGCGAAGTTCTCGAAGGGAAGCGCGTGATCTTGGTCGAAGACACCATCGTCCGTTCGACGACGATGAAGGTGTTGATCTCGCAACTGAAAGAGCGGGGTCTCGCGAAAGAAATCCACGTGCGTGTCGCTTGTCCCCCGATCCTGTCCCCCTGCTTCTACGGGATCGACATGACCACGATCGAGCAGCTCTTCGGCCCCAAGTTTTTGAAGCCCGGCGATGAGCTGACTCCCGAAATCGAAGCCCGTATGGCCGACGCGATCGGAGCCGACAGCCTGCGCTATCTCTCCTTCGGAGCGATCGCCCGCAGCATCGACTTGCCAAGCTCAGAAATCTGCCAAGCCTGCCTCGACGCCAAGTACCCGACTCCCGCCGGAACCCAGCTCTATCAACTGGAACTCAGTCGCACGAAGTCCGCAGCCCCCGCAGTCCGAGTCTTCGACCAATAACGTGGGATCGGCTTCCAGCCTGTCGTTCGCGGCCAGAAGCTGACAACCCTGCCGCGAGAAAAGCCCTGTCCGAGATGGCCCTCGCCGAAAACAACTTCAACGACGCGCGGAAGTACGCCAAACTGACGGTGCACATCGACGTCCTCGACGCCGACGTCCACCGCCTCCTCGGTGAATCCCTTCGCGGCCTTAAACAATACGACCGTGCCATCGCCGAGTTGGAAACCGCCCTCGAACTCAAACCCAAAGACGCCGACTTCCAAGTCTCCCTCGCCGAAACGTTTTCGTTGGCCGCCCGCAAACCCGACGCGAAGAAGTCGGTCGATGAAGTCCTCAAACGTGAGCCCGTTCACGAAGGGGCGAAGAAGCGAGTGAGCAACTAAAGCAGGGTGCCGTCGAGGCCCTGCGAGACGCACCGCGTGACAACACGTCAGAAGTTGGTGCGTCTCGCAGACTCGACGCACCATACGGTACTACGGTACTGCATCGGGTGACCGATGCTCTGGAGGAGGCCCTGAACCACGTGCGAGAGGCGTAGTTCGGAGTTCTTCGGGGATGGGCTCGTCGAGGGCGACATGCTTTGAGAGTTTACAAGCCATAGAGGCGTGCCAATACTGCCTTCAGACTTGGGTGGACGGATGCGGCGGCTGACGAGCACCGAATAATACTCATCGAAGGCTATTACTCGACAACCCGTTCCGAACAAAGGATTGATGCGTTGGACACTGTCACTCGACCGTACCCTCCGATGAAAGTCTCCACCATGAAGGCGACGATCTGGATCATCTTCGTCCTCATTCCTCTCGTCTCCGCCTCCGCGCAAACGACGAAGCAAAATGACATGCCGCCGCGCTTCCAATGGGGGAGCAACTATGGCTATTGCGGCGAGGTGTCGTTCATCTCTGCGGGCCTGTATTACGGCCAGTACGTGTCGCAGTTCGACGCCCGTTTGCTGGCCGATCTAACCGTCAATCAGAATCGCGCATCGAGTCAACTGCTGCTCGGCGTGAACGACTCCACGGCCGCCGCGAGCATGCACTTGAACATGACGAAGTGGAACGGCACAGGCACAACTCCCTGCCTCGCCTGGGTAAAAAGGAACGTCGTCGCCGGCAATCCCGTGGTGATCGCGGTCTTCACCAACTCATACGTCTTCTACGGCGACAGCGGAGCCACAGTGGGCGACGCTGCATACGATCACATCGTGCCCGTCCATTCCATCAGCTCGACGCATCCGCTCAGCGACACCGCCTACTACCCCGACGACGCCCTCACGCTGAGCGACAACGGCCTTTATGGCAATGACACACCTTCAGGATCGCCCTACAACTTCAAGTACGCATTCTCGCAGTTTCCAAGAACACGCGCCCAGGCCAACGCAAAGACTGGCCCGGTGTATTCGCTGCCGTTGAACACGCCCAACTACGGTATCGCGTTCACGGGAGTGAAGGACACCTACGGTGAGGCGGTTCCCGTGCGCGTAAAGATGAGCGTGAACTACGAGATCCCTGAGATCATCGACGGTGGCAACACGAGACCCGCCGCCAAGAGCATCACCCTGACCGTGACCGTCTCAGGTTTGAAGCCCGGCGTTCCGTACAAGCTATATCGCTACAACAGCATGGCCTCTGTCCCGGATGGCAGCTTCAACGCCAACGCGAGCAAGGCAAACGCGGTGTGGCCAATGAAAATTGCCTCAGGGAACAGCTACACCTTGACACAGACGATCTTGTCGAGCCAAACCGCAGCGTATCGCGCGGTGCCAGTTTCAGCCCGGTAGAACGAAGCTGGCTGGGTGCCTAGGTTTGGAGTGTTTCGCTAAAACTTGGTGCTTCTCTTAGGTCTAGCACCGGCGACCCGGCCGTGCCGCTTCGTTCGGGAATTGCTGCCTTCCAAAGTAGCCTTCATCGCTCCGCGTGAAGTGAGCCGAGCGAAGTCGGACTGAGCCCCGAGAGGCTATCCGAAAAGAAACGGCCTGTTTTCAGGGTGCCACGGTCATGCCAAGCTATTGCCGTGGCGCCCAAAGTAAGCAACTCGAACGAGTGACCGCAGTTCGACTTTCCGAACATCCGCTGAAATACAAACGACATTCGGAGCAGCGCGTCTTG
>JAYVOX010000433.1:0-5412 GCA_043757695.1 Schlesneria sp. | reverse complement strand
ATGTAGCCACGTTTCGCCAGAACGTGGGCTGTTTGAGCGTCCCGCCCGCACTCTGGCGAGATGCGGCTACATCTCACTTCAGCCCGCGCGAGGTATAGTTGACCTCAGAGTTGAACTGCATTCATTGGTGCGTTTCCAATAGCCGTTTGAGAAGCGGACTGAGCCCTCTTCGTTTGCAGTCTTGATCCGTGCCCCGGCCCTGCCATCCGTGCGATCCGACTGAATTTGATTTGATCGCACGGATGGCAGGGCCGGGGCACGGATAAAGCGTCTGCGTCAGAGCGCAAGGCAGATTTCATGGAGACACCTCAGGCTGGCTGAGTTCCTCGTTTCGACGAGCTTGATTTTTCCCGGCCGATTCACAGGCTGTTTACGAAATCGAGGCACTCGCCTCGGAACGATTCGATGGTCCCGAACTGACGAGGAGTGCTTCACGATGACGAACGGAAGCGGCGTGCGGTCTACTTTGGTGTTTGCGATCTTCATGAGCGGAGCCTGTTGGGCTGACGGCCTGGCGGACAACAACACGGAGACCGTGCGGCGCGTGCCGAAGGTTGGGGTCGAGGTGTCTGAAGCAGACCGCGCGGAGTTGACTGCAGGTCTCGACGCATTGAACTCGACCCTCGGACGATTGCGTCAGTCGAAGTCGCCACTGGCGAGCGAACTGCTGCCGGACGTGCTCATCTTTCATCGAGCCGTCGATCAGACCCTGCGTTACAGCGAGTTCTTCGATCCGAAAGAGATCGCTGTTGGCAAGTCGCTGCTGAAGGCGGGGCAAGAGCGAGCCGACCAATTGCTCGCGGGCGAGGCTCCGTGGACGAAACAAACCGGACGCGTCGTGCGCGGCTACGTCTCCAAGCTGGATCGAACAGTTCAGCCGATCGGGTTGCTGATCCCGGCCTCGTACAAGTTTGATGGCGAGCAAAAGCATCGCTTGGACTTCTGGTTCCACGGTCGAGGCGAGACGCTCAGCGAGGTCAACTTTCTCAATGAGCGTTCGCGCAATGATGGTCCGATCGCACCGGCCGACACCATCGTGCTGCATCCCTACGGGCGCTATTGCAACGCAAACAAGCTGGCGGGTGAGATCGACTCGTTCGAGGCGCTCGATGCTGTCCGCAAGCACTATCGCATCGACAACGATCGGATCGCGGTGCGAGGCTTCTCGATGGGCGGAGCGGCCGTGTGGCAGTTCGCCGTCCATTATCCTGACCTCTGGTTCGCGGCGAATCCGGGAGCAGGGTTCTCGGAGACGCCCGATTTTCTGAAGGTCTTTCAAAAGGAAACGCTGGCCCCGACGTGGTACGAACAAAAGCTGTGGCAGGTCTATGACTGCACGGGCTACGCCGCGAATCTGGCTCACTTGCCCACCGTCGCGTACAGCGGCGAGATCGACTCGCAGAAGCAAGCGGCCGACATGATGGCCACCGCATTCGAGCGTGAAGGGATGAAGCTGCTCCACATCATCGGCCCGATGACGGCACATAAAATTCACCCCGACTCGGCCCAAGAGATCGACGCGCAGCTGGCCGAGTGGGCCGTCAAGGGAATCGACCGTGCGCCGCTGCCGCTGCAATTCGTCACCTTCACACTGCGCTACAACCGGATGCACTGGCTGACCGTGGACGGAATGAAAGAACACTGGGCAGAGGCTCGCGTGAACGTGAAGCCGGTAGAGGGAGGCCTCGCCGTCACCGCGAAGAATGTCACTTCATTCACGCTGCGACCGCCGAAAACTCAGCCGCAACCGATCCGTCGTGTGGTCATTGATGGCGGTGCGCCGCTCGACATCACTGGCAATGACTCGACGCTGTCGTTCGTTCACGATGGCTCGACGTGGAAACGCGGTGCGGCGACGGGGCTGCGCAAACGTCACGGTCTGCAAGGCCCGATCGACGACGCCTTTCTCGATTCGTTCGTCTTCGTGCAACCGAGCGGTGCGTGTCGTTCGGATGAAGTCGATCAATGGTCGAAGGGGGAGTTCGCTCACGCGGTGACTCACTGGCGGCAACAGATGCGCGGCGATGCCATCGTGAAACGCGATGTTGAAGTGACCGAGGCGGATATCGCGTCGTCGAACCTCGTTCTGTGGGGCGACTCGAAGGCCAATTCGGTGCTGGCCAAGCTCATCGACAAACTGCCGATCCGCTGGTCAGAGCAGGGAATCGTGGCAGGCGATCGTTCGTTCGACGGCAGCCATCACGGGCTGATCGCCATCTATCCGAACCCGCTCAACCCCGAGAAGTACGTCGTGCTGAATAGCAGTTTCACGTATCGCGAGTACGACTATCTGAACAATGCCCGGCAAGTTCCGAAGCTCCCCGACTGGGCCATCGTGGACGTGAAGACCCCCGCCAACAGCCGCTCGCCCGGCAAGGTTGTCGCGGCCGACTTCTTCGACGAGAAGTGGCAACTGAAGCCCGGCCCCGCGTCGAAGTGACTCTTGAGCGAAGTGACACCGAGCTGACCGATTGAGAGCCGCATTGTGATCGACCGGTTGGACATCGCGGCGACTCAAACAGGTGAGATAGCCCCGTCACAAAACCAGCAGGCAATTGGGGGCTGCATTAGACTCGGCTCGAACGACTTTCAGAGAGTGGCCTGCGAACCGATATCTCCTGCGGTGGAGATCGACCGCTTTTGCGAATCATAGCCACGCTCGCCAGAGCGTGGGTGAATCTCAAACCCACGCTCTGGCGAGCGTGGCTACCGGTCAATTCCCGCCGCGTGAGGTAGAGAAATGACCGATTGGTGTCGAATGGGCACTTCATCTCAAATCAACGTCGGTGGACCACAAGGCATGTCAAACGATGAACCCGCGAGTCCTGTTGGCGAAGCGATCGATGCCGGACGAGGCCGCATCTTTCCTTGCGAGAAGTGCGGCGCGGACTTGGAGTTCTCGATTGGTACTCAAAGCCTGCAATGCCCGTACTGCGGAACGGTCAAGCAGATTGAGCTACCGAGCAACGCTCCGATTGTGGAACGCGACTACTTGGAGATGCTTGCGAATCTCGAACGGCGGCACGAACAGGGCCGCGACGATGCCGAGCAGGCCGTTGGCGAACATGCCGTCCGTTGTGAATCGTGTGGTGGCGAAGTCGTCTTTCAGGGGACGCTGACGAGTTCTCAATGCCCTTACTGCGCGTCTCCTCTTCAGCGGGACAAGGTTCACGATGCCCCCAACCGCATCTCGGTCGATGGCGTCCTGCCGTTTCTCGTCCCCGAAACGGCGGCAGCGCGGTCGCTTCGCGAATGGGTTCGTTCGTTGTGGTGGGCACCGAATGCGTTTCTGAGAGAAGGGGCCAACGGCAAGTTCAACGGCGTCTATTTGCCGTACTTCACGTATGACTCGCTGACTCAAACTCGCTATGCCGGACAGCGCGGCGACTTCTACTACGTGACGGTGGGAACGGGGAACAACCGCCGCACCGAGCGGCATGTCCGGTGGAGTTCTGCTGGCGGTGAGTTCCAACGATTCTTCGACGACGTGCTGGTGATTGCCGCTCAGCATCAGAGCGAGTCACTCGTGCTGCGACTCGAACCGTGGCCGTTGGCGCAGTGCGTGCCGTTTACGCAACAGTTGTTGGCAGGGTTCTTCGCTCGCACTTACGACGTGAATTTGGAAGACGGCTTCACGACGGCGCGGCAGAGGATCGAAGCGGCCTTGGCTGCGGAGGTTCGGCAACGAATCGGCGGCGACGTTCAACAGGTCGCGTCACAACAAACGAACTACAGTGCGATCACCTTCAAGCATTTGCTGCTCCCCGTCTGGTTGCTGGCATATCGTTATCACGGGCAGCCGTACCGCGTGATGATCAACGCCGTGACGGGCGAGGTTTCCGGAGAACGGCCTTATAGCGCAATCAAGATCGGCTTTGCGATCGCCGTCGGGCTGGCGGTTGCGCTGGGGCTGTGGGCCTTTCACAGTGCCAATGTCCAAGCCACGTGGTAGTCCTACGGGGACGCAAATCCGGTTTACGGCAAGTCGTCTCCCGGTGTTTCTGACGTGCGTGGCTGACGGTCCTTTTTCTGCGAGTTCCCCGGCGGTTTTCCATCACAAGGCAACTTCAAATCAGGGGCTTCAGCGGAGGTTTCCGACGCGAACCACTTCAATCTGGACCCCTGCGCTGTGAACTCCACGACAGTGACTGAAGTCGCTTGAACTTTGGGACATCGGCACTTACACTCCCCACCCCTGCGAACTAGGGGGGAAATCCACCGCGTTTGCGTTGATCCCAACTGGCCCGTTTCGACGACGAATTGCACCAGGTCTGACTCTATGCCGACTATCAATCAGCTGATTCGAAAGCCTCGTAAGCCCCAAGCCGTCCGGACGAAGTCCCCGGTGTTGGAAGGCTGTCCACAAAAGCGAGGCGTCTGTTTATTGGTGAAAACCGTGACCCCTAAGAAGCCGAACTCTGCCCTCCGAAAGGTGGCACGTGTGCGACTCTCAAACGGAAAAGAAATCACGGCTTACATCCCGGGTGAAGGCCATAATCTTCAGGAACACTCCATCGTCCTCGTTCGAGGCGGTCGTGTGCGCGACCTTCCCGGTGTGCGATACAAGGTGATTCGCGGTGTGCTCGACACATTGGGTGTCGCTAAGCGTATGCAGGCTCGCAGCCGCTACGGGGCCAAGCGTCCCAAGTAGGATTGGTATCGACGCTGTCTCGCGTCGCATCAAAGTTTTGCCTGTCTGATGATTCAAGCCATCAGTTTGTTCGGTGAGTTCGCTTAGGTTTAAAGAAGGGTTGTTCAATGGCTGATCGGTTTACAGCCAGTCGTACTCAGTTGAAGCCTGATCCTCGTTATGGATCAAAGCTCGCGTCCAAGTTCATCAACTGCCTGATGCACGACGGCAAGAAGAGCATTGCTCTCTCTGTCTTCTATTCAGCGATGGATATGGTGGCCGAGAAGGTGAACGACCGCGAGCCAATCGATGTCTTCATTGCGGCTGTCGAGAACTGCCGACCTTCCATTGAAGTCCGGTCGAAGCGCGTGGGTGGTGCGAACTACCAAGTGCCGACTCCGGTCAATATGAAGCGTCAGCAGACTCTGGCCATCCGCTGGATTCTGGAGGCTTGCCGCGACAAGAAGGGCCGTCCAATGAGTCGCCGCTTGGCTGATGAATTGCTCGCCGCTTATCGCCGTGAAGGTGTCGCGATCACCAAGCGTGAAAACGTTCACCGTATGGCCGATGCCAACAAGGCCTTCGCTCACTTTGCTTGGTAAGCACTGTTTGGTCCGTCACCAGCGACACTCAAACGTATGTCAATAAATAAGCCCGTCACCAGTGAGGTGACGGGCTTATTTTGTGTTCTATACGTCGCACGGTTACGAGGGACACTTCTCCGAGCGGTGGACGTGAGTCCTCCGGCTCTTGTGGTAAAGAACCGTTGGACTCACGTCCAC
>JAYVOX010000432.1:0-5414 GCA_043757695.1 Schlesneria sp. | reverse complement strand
GTCATGGAGTGGGCCGTCAAAAAGAAGAGTCTAAACGTCCACAAGAACCCGTTTGCCGAGGCCAAGGTTCCGAAGGTCGTGAGCCGGGCCGTCGTCGTTTCGGAAGAAGAACATTCGGCCCTTCTAAAGTTCTGGAAGAACGACTGCTTTTGCGACTTCTTGCAGGCGATGTGGTTCACCGGCGCTCGGCCCGGCGAGTTAGCAACAGTGGAATCCCGCCATTTCAGGACTCTTTGTTGTCTGGCTTGTCGTTGAAGCGGACTTGCGGTCGGCCACGCGGGTTGATGGTGGGGGCAAGGCCGAGGCGCTGGGCGGTGGTTTCGATCCAAGCGGAATCCCCGAACGGGCGGCCTCGCTGGGCCGAGCGGCGGAGTGCGGTCAGTTCGCGGTCTGCCAGTGCTTCATTGACGCGTGCCAGCCAATTGGGGGAACGGGGGATCGGCCACGGAGACAGCAAGGCAGGAGCCAGCTCAACGGATTGTTGCCAACGCCACAGCGAACCCCAGCGCCAGTCTTCGGCGCGAGCTGTCAGTTCGCCTCGCAACGCATTCCGCTCGACATACCTGCACACGGTCAAAAAGTGAGCGTCGTCTTGGATGGGGAAACTTTTGAATCGTCCTTGGTAGACGTGGCCAGTACCGGACGTGTGGTAATGAGCATGGTAGCGCATCGTGTGCGTCGCCGTGACCCAACGCAGGAATCGACTCATCTCCCCATCCTGAGTGGGACGCACCACCAGATGCCAGTGATTGGGCATTAACTGGTAACAGAACAACTGCACGGCGTATTGCGCCAGCCCTTCACCGAGAATCCGCTCGAAGGCGCAATAGTCCGCCTCCTTGCGAAAGATCGCCGCACGCGAGTTCCCTCGATTCAGGGCATGGTACAGCCCGCCCGCTTCATCCGCTCGTGGTGTTCTTGGCATCGACGAAGCCTAACAACCCGCACCTCGCAAATCAACGAGTCCTGACCCCTTTGATCTGCTCGGGTGCCACTGGCGGCTGCTTTGAGCCGCCAGTGAACTCGAAAGAACACTGGCGAGCGAAGCCCCTCGCCAGTGGCACCCGGCTCGATGCAATCCATTACCTTCCCATTTTTTGACGGCCGGGTTTCGGAGTTCGAGTACTTCAGGCCGTGGCTGACCGCTATGGCAAATGAGTGATTCACAGTGTCAGGCGCAGCTTGGCCTACAGGACTACGCGGCTAAACGTGACAGACACATGAGAGACAAGATCGCGAGGACTATCCCACCGATCTCATAGCGATTCAATGTTTCGCCAAATGCAAACACTCCCAAAGCGGCGAGCAACAGCACCGTTGAAAGCGAGTACACCACGCCGATGTTTGCCAGTTTGACGTGCTTCATGGCCAAGACCCAGCCAAACGCAGTCAGCGCATGAGTGAGGCAACCAGCGATGAACCACCAGTTCTGGAATGTGCGGTGTTCTTGGCTTGCCATCTTCAGAAAGTAATCACCGCTTACCGTAACAGCAGCCAACGCTACGACAAAGAGGAATACGTGGGTTGCGCTCAAGATACACTCTCCGGCTGAAATCCCAACATCACCACCTCGCGATAGTCGCATGTGATTTCCTCTCCGGCCAAGATGTCGCACGCTGCGTACACGACTTGACGGCCATCAACATCGCGCCGTCGTGTGTTGGGTGTGTCTGAGTGATTCGTGAAACGATCATCATCACCGGAAAGCACAAAGAGACGCTGCTCTGCAACATACTCGGCGTAGTGCCGTAGCTGCTGTTGAGCGGGAGGCGACAGCGTTTCCACAGAAGATTCTGGAATCTCAATGTCGAAGCCTGACATGAACTCCCAAATCGTGGTGCCGCTCGGGATGAACTCTTTGGCGAACAATCCGAGCCCGTGGATGGTACTCACCCCGGCCCGAGCATTTACCCGCAGCATGGTTTTGACCCTGACCTGAACGAACGACTTGCGTACCGCTCCGGTGACTGTGCAGATGTCTTCTCTTCAAGACCGTCCAATGCCGAACAGAATGTAGACGATCGTCTGTCGATATATCGTCTGTAGCGTAATCGGATGAGTCCCGCAACGCTAACGCAGCATGGGAGAGCCACTTGAAAAATTGTTCGGCCAGACGGTGCGGCGCCACCGCGAGCGGCAGGGACTTTCGCAGGAAGCGTTCGCTGACGTTGTCGGTATTCACCGGACGTATGTCAGTTCGATCGAGCGAGGAAAGGTCCAAGTGAGCATCACCATCGCCTACAAACTTGCGACCGCGTTGGGTGTGCCTCTCAGCCGTCTATGGCGTGATCTGGAGCAGGAACTCGGCAGGCCGAAGTAACGAGCCGTAAGGTAGCCGTTCACGCCGGGTGCCACTGGCGGCGGCTTTGGGCCGCCAGTGTCTTCGCGAGTGTCACAACAGCCAGTGTCAGACGAAGAAGTCCCAAGGCAGGCCGTGGGTCGTCGGCAGGTCTGGGTCTGTCAGTTCTCGATTCGAGGCGTACCAGCGTGTACTCGACCATTTCCACTGGGTGGCCTCGGCGACCAATCGGCGTCGCACGGGGTTGTTGTGGATGTAGTCGATGGCGGCCAGCACGACTCGTTCTGTCGAAAGGTTTCGGTCGTAGCCGGGCCCTTCCTGCCAGTACCGAAAGGCCGTCTTGCCCGGACGTTCCTGAACGGTGAGCCGTTCGAGCAACGGACTGCGAGCGGTTTCGAGCAAGCATTTGATTCGCACCGAATACGGTTGCTTGATGGTAGACAGCAAACGGTCGATTCTGACCGGCGTCACCGTCGGGTAGACCAAAAGGTGAACGTGCTCCGGCATGAGTACGAAAGCGACGAGCCGAAACTGCCACCTGTCAATGGCCGTGTCGATGGACCGGCACAGCTTCTCACGCCAGACATCGTTGGTGAGCAATGGCATCCGCCGATAGCACGAGAACGTCAACTCGTGCAAATCCCCCGGTTCGTGGAAGTGCCGAATCTGTTTGCGGTGCTCGGTCATGGTAAGCGGAGCCTACTCCGAAGCCACTGGCGGCTCAAAGCAGCCGCCAGTGGCACCCGACGGCAGCCGCCAGTGGCACCCGATGTTTTTGTCGCCGGGTGATGGCTGTTAGAGTATGATCGTGACCACCAATACGACTCATTTGCAGGAGCTTCATGGTGGCTACCTCTGTTCCATCAACCGTTGAACTTTCGCTGACTCCCGAGCAGCAATCGCTACTCGCTGACGAGGTCGCGCGGACGGGGGCGACGCCGGGTGCCACTGGCGAGGGGCTTCGCTCGCCAGTGTTTCTTCAGTCACACTGGCGGCCCAAGGCTGCCGCCAGTGGCACACCCGACCACGGACTTCACTCCTTCGCGGGATGAGGATTGATCGGTTACGATCAAGCCCGTTGGCACAATTCCCTGTGCAGGAGCATTGCGATGGTCACTTCTGTCTCATCAACCTTTGAGGTTTCGCTAACCCCCGAACTGCAATCGTTGTTGGCCGAGGAAGTCGCGAGGACGGGGTCGCCGCCGAATCGAGTGGTGAGCGATGCGTTGCTCGATTGGCTGCGGCGCAGGCAGCGTCGCCGTCGCGTGGATGCCGAGATCGCCGCCTATGCCGCCGAACACGCGGGAACGGAATTCGACCTCGACCCACAGTTTGGAGAGGTCGGCCTCGAATGCTTGGATCGCTGTGGCGAGGAGGATGCGCGGTGAAGTTTCCTGTGCATGAATCAACATTCCGCAGCTCCAAGTTCGGTCGAATGAGCCGTTGCATTTACTCCGAAGGAGTTGCGTCACATTGCCCAGGGTTGCTCGCGCAGCGAGCAACCCTGGGGACAGTTCGGGGTTGTCTCCAACCCTTTCAGGGTAGTTGGGTCGCGTTCCCTCCCACCCAGGGTAGCCCGCGTTCGCGGGCAACCCTGGGCTATGTGATGCAATCCCTTCGGGATAAAGGCAGATTGTGAAATGCGACAAACTCGGAACTACTAGAAGCCATTTCAAAACCTGATTCAGAGGTAGCCACGTTCGCCAGAACGTGGGGTTCTCGCGGGTTCTCCCACGTTCTGGCGAACGTGGCTACAGTTTTGAAACCGCCTGAAGACTTCGTTTCTCCATCATCCAAACAGGATCACGCTCATGAAACACTGGCTTCCACTGCTCATCGTCTTGGCTGTCACGACTGCTGCGAAGGCTCAGGATGTTAAGAAGGACATTCCGTATGCCAGTCCGGCGGCGGAGCGGCAGGTGCTCGACATTCATGCTCCCAAAGATGCGAAGAACCTGCCGGTGGTCTTTTGGATTCATGGCGGTGGCTGGCAGGCGGGAGACAAGACTGAAGTGCAGAAGAAGCCTCAAGCGTTTGTTGAGCGGGGGTTCGTATTTGTCTCGACCAACTATCGCCTGCTGCCGAACGTGGAGATGGAGACGATCATTCGGGATGTGGCGAAGTCGCTGGGTTGGGTCCACAAGCACATTGCCGAGCACGGTGGCGATCCGAAACGCATCTTCGTGATGGGCCACTCGGCGGGAGCGCAACTCGCCGCGCTCGTGTGCGTTGATGATCGCTATCTCAAGGCGGAAGGAGTTTCGTTCGACGTGCTCAAGGGATGCGTCCCCGTCGACGGCGACACCTACGACGTGTCGGCCATCATCGAGACCGCCGAGACTCGCCGCCGCGTGCATGGTCAACCGCAGGTGAAGTTCGGGCATCGAGAAAAGTTCGGCCACGATCCGCAGAAGCACCGCGACTTCTCAGCGGTGACGCACGTGGCGAAGGGAAAGGGAATCCCGCCGTTTCTGATTCTGCACGTCGCTGAGCATCCCGACACGACCGCTCAAGCCCAGAGTCTCGGTAGCATCCTCAAGGATGCAGGCATTCCCGTCACCGTCTTTGGCGCGAAGGAGACGAATCACGGCCGAATCAACGCCGACATCGGCCTGCCCGAAGATCCGGTGAGCAAAGCGCTGTTCGATTTCGTCGCCGAGTCGTTGAAGAAGTGAGACGGTGCGGCCCCGATAGTTGCGCGGGCTGGCAAGCGAAGAAGAACCCCTAACCCTCTCCCCGGACCACCGAAGCGGCGGTGCCCGCCGGTGCAAGGAGCAAGTAATATTGGGTGCTGTCGCTGATTCGCGATGACGTTGGAGCAATCATGTGGCTTCGCGTACCGTGTTCGTCTCTTGAAGATCGACGCCGCGAATGATCGCTCCAACGAAAGACGGCTCATGCTTGAGAAACTGTTGCTCCCGGAGATCAGGGAACTGATCGCGAACAAGGACGAAGAGACGCTGCGTGAGGCGCTCAATCGGTGGCCTCCGTCTGAGGTCGTGGAGTTGTTCGCGGACTTGTCTGACGAGGACGATCTGGCGGGAATGCACATGTTGCGTGGCCCCCAGCGCGCACGTGTGTTCGAGTACTTGGCACGAGCGTCGCAACGCAAACT
>JAYVOX010000431.1:0-20673 GCA_043757695.1 Schlesneria sp. | reverse complement strand
GCGTCCATCGTCATATCTTCGAGCAACCGCTGAATCGTGTAGTCGATGATCTCGCGAGCGGTCTCACACGAAACGACCATCCCCGCGCGAATCTGCCCCAGTTCGATCCGGTTCGCGATATCCACCATCCCGTTCAGGACGCCGAGACACGCGTTGCTCACGTCAAACACCGACGCATCCGGGCTAATGCCGAGATTCGCGGCGACACTGCACGCCGTGGCCGGCTCAAACTGCTCGCGGCAAACGCCCGCGTAGATCATCACGCCGACATCGCGGGCCGCGACGTTCGAGTGTTCGAGCGCACGCCGCGCCGCCTCGGTCGCCCCGTCGCTCAACCGGTGGCCGGGTGCCCACCAGCGTCGCTCGGTGATCCCGGTCCACGCCTCAAGCTGGCCGGGAGAAATTTTGAGCTTCTCATACAGCGGTTCGAGCCGCTGCTCGATCTCCACCGAAGTGACGACGACCGGTGCCAGCTCGTAACCAATGGCATCCACGTAAACGCGGGAGTATTTCATGAGGAGCGATTAGCTTTTAGCTTCGAGCAGGGAGCGGTTGAATTTGGAGAGGCTGCGTCTTTCGTGGGATAAACTTCCAGCTTGTCGGCGATCCAATCGAGAAGCGACAAGCTGGAAGCTTATCCCACGCGGCAACACTGTAGCCGGTTCGCTCCCGGAGTTCAGCCGCAGCGCCACTTCGACCAGACTTCGACGATGAGGCAGCCGTCTCGCTACGTGGTAGCCCGATCAACGCAGTCGGGAAGTCTGCGAATGTCACTCCAGTATTCAGCACGAACGTCTTCGTCGATCTCGACGGAAACGCGCTCGCCGTAGAGCCGGTTCGAGCCGCGTTTCTTGCAACCCGTGATCCAATACTCTTCGCCTGAGTCCAACTCGACGTAGTTCGCTTTGAAACCAGCGCCCTTCAGACTTTGGAACTTCAGACCGCGATAGGAGAGTGTCTTGCCCGTCTTCGAGAACGTGACGCGGCCGATCCGGGCCGTGCCCGTCAACTCGCCCGCCTTGCGCTCGATGTACATGATTCGCGACGGCATCGTGTCCTTCCTACGTTCTTAGGCGACCAGCAACAGTTGTCTTGCTTAAGGTAGCCCTGTCGCTCCGCGACAGGAAGCGCGATCGCACAACAGACACCCGAACTCGGAACACCCCCACTCGCACTCGAAGCGTCTCTCCTCGACGCGCCACCTGTCGCGGAGCGACAGGGCTACCTTGTGTCAGATAATTCCTGCCGATCGCCTTACTTAGCCGACAGCGTGAAGCTCTTCATCTGGTAGATCACGCGGCCATCGACGGACAGGAAGCCTTCGGCGGTGAGTTGTCTCGCCGCGTTATCGACCGACCTAACGACGGCCGTGACCGTCACCAGTTCGTCGCGCGGGACGACTTGGCCGCGATAGACCCATTCGTGCGGGACGGGCTTCGAGGTCGATGGGTCGAGGCGCAACGCGGGCGTTTGGAAGACTGCTTTCTGGCCGAGCCTCCATTTGGCCGCCGCGTAGAACTTCAGCAGTTGAAAGAACGACTCCAACCCGAGCGATCCGGGGACAACCGGGTCTTGATAGAAGTGTGCCTTGAAGAACCACGCGCTCGGATCGACTCGCATCGTGCCGCGAACGTAGCCCAATCCGTGCGGGCCGCCGTCGAGCAGCAGTTCCGCGTTATCGACCATCTGGAACTCCGAGTTCGAGTACGGCGCGGCGTCGGGCGAATCGAAGCGGCTCGCGCGAGCGGCCTCATCCGGCGACGGAACGAAGACTTTCGCATCGCGAATGCCGACCTGATTGACCAGCGACGCCTTCGAGAAGAATCCAAAGTAGGTGTCGCCGACATAGACCGTTTCGCCGTTGCAGCTCAGGTGGTAATCGAAGTTCTGGATGATCATGCCGCCCGACTGCGAGACCTTCGTGATCTTGACCTTCGTCGTCAGCGTGCCCGACTGCGGCGTGACTTCGCGGTACTGAATCGCCTTGCCGCCGAGGTTTCTGAACGACAGATCGGTCTCACTGGTGAGAGCCGAGCCGAGATAACCAGCCAGCCACCCGCACGGTTGTAACGCCGTTTCAAGCAGCACCGCGAAGGGCATCGTCGGCTGACGGTTCGCCGCGAAGTACCACGCCTCGACGGGGATGTCGTACTGCGCGACGATCTCGCCCCCCGCTTCCAGTTTCCACGGCTGGCAGTTCTCGATGGAGACGACTCGATCCAGAAATTGAAACGGCGGTCCCGGCAACCGCGCGATCTTTCGCTCGTCGTCGAACACGCGGTACTTGTCCCCAAACGCATCGGACGGCTTGCCGATGGCGAACGCGGTGATGCGGTCGGTATTGAAGATCGCGGGACGGAGATCGTAAGACGTGACGAGTGGCAGAGAAGAGTATGAGGCACTCGACTCTCCACTCTCGACTCGGGTGTCATCTCTGGCAATCGTCACTCGCCACTCATCACTCGCCACTTCCCACAGCCGCTCCACCTTGTCGCGCGACAGTCCCGTCAACCTCACCGACAGATCCGTGATCTCGACGATCGGCTTGCCGTCGGCGTACATCAGGGCATCGGCGAGACAGTAGGCATCGGGGCCGAAGCCAACTTCCTTGAGAGTCACCTCGTACCAGACCTTCTGCGTGGACGAGAGAACCTGACCGCGACACTTCAACCGGCTGCGGACTTCGGGGATCGGCTGGTAGGCGATCTGACCCGCCTCACCAATCCAGCCCATGCGCAACAGGAAGATGCGAAGCGTGTGCATACAGCACTCGTACATCAGCGTGCCGGGCATCACCTGATCGTCGCAGAAGTGGCAGGTCAGGAACCAATCGTCCGGGTGAATGTCGAGTTCTCCGAGGATCGTCCCCATCCCGAACTTGCCTCCGACCGGATCGAGCTTCAGCACGCGGTCGATCAGCCACATGCGGGAGCGAGAGGAAGTGACGAGTGGCGAGTGGTGAGTGGTGAGTGAAAGAGAAGAGGGCACGTTGGCTTGCAAGGCTCCTCTGGCACTCGTCCCTCGCCACTCGTCCCTCGCCACCTCTCTCAGCCCCGGAATCGTCACCGGCTCGCGCAACGGCAACCCGACGAACGCCGGGCCGAAGCACGTCGCGAGGTCGCCACGTCGCAGGGCCAGCAGTTGTGAGTCGTCATAGCTTTCGACGGCCATCGGGACGGGATCGCTCCAATCGGCGGGCCGCTTGCCGGGACGCGGCCGCTTGTCGAGAGCCGTATGGATGATCCCCTTGCCTCCCGCCAGTTCGGCCGGAGTGAAGAATCCGGCACAGCCTTCGCGCATCGTCAGCAGCGGCTGGCCATCGACGGTCGCATCGAACTCAAACCGGAACAGGTACGTGCTTCCCTGTCGGAAAAAGTGCAGGACACGGATGTCGTAATTGATCGTCTTCCCCGCTTGAGGCAGCTCATCGTGGAACGTGACGACCGCATCGAGCAGTCGGTAACTCGCCAGGCCCTGCGTTTGAAGGTCGATCCCCAGCCAGCCCGACAGGAAGAGGTCAGCCTGTCCGGATTCAACGGCAATGCACGTCGGAATGCGTCCGCAGTCGAGGTACCACGCACCCGGATGAATGTCATGTTCGGTGACGACTCGCCCGGAAGTCATCGACAGTGGCTCACCCTCAATGGTCAGGATGCGGTCCACCAACATCAGCGGTTCGTCGGGAAGACGGACTCGCGTCGGATGCCGGTCGATCTCGGCGAACATCGTCCCCAGCACATCACCGATCTTGCCGATGGCAAACGTCAGGCACTCGTCGCGATTGAGCGAGCGCGGGGGAGAGGAACGGGGGGAGTTAAGGGTTGAGGGTCGAGGGTTGAGAGCCAGAGGAGCAGTCGGAATCGCCGTTGCGAACATCTCTGCGCGCGGCGCAGCCGCTGTGGTCCCTTCGCCCCCCGCCTTGGGGGGGAGAGGGCTAGGATGAGGGGGGCTTCCGATCGCGAGTTGATGGTGGAATGTCGATGGTGGATGGTCAGAAGAAGTGGCGTCGCGATTGAAAGCGTCCTCGCCGTTCGGCCCCCTCACCCTAGCCCTCTCCCCCCAGTGTTCATTTTCTAAGACAGGCGGGGGAGAGGGGACAAGAATGATGCCCGCCCGCGCCAACAAGGCGAGATGTTCTGCCGCGAGTCGTTCGGCTCGGTTGGCGAAGCGAAGAAAAGTTTCGTGAGCTTGGGTGCGGTGGTCAGTCATGAGTTGAAGCAGCTCAAAGGGGGAAGGGTTGAGGGTGGAGGGTGGAAGGTTGAGGGGCAAGGTCTCGTGGTATTCGGCACTCGGTTCGACGCTCGGATCGTCGTTGTTCGAGCTGAATTCAAAACCAACCCGCTGCGTCAGCGAGGGCGAATCCACGTAGGGATGACCGCCCCCCTCGCTGACGTAGCGGGTTACTTTCCCGGCATTGAATTCCGCTCGAACACTGTCCAGCGAGTTGGCTTTACGAACAACCTCACGGAACGTCCAGCCGTTGGGAGGTGCGGGAATCTCAAACGGCAAGCCGCCAACGCGCGTGACGATCTCGCGAACGGACACCTGCGTCGCGGCCTGTCCGTCTTTCAACCTTCGGCCCTCGACCTTCAACCCCTCCCCATACAGGTACGACAGGTCCACGGGAACTCGCTCGGCAATCAACGCCGCAAGGAGTTCAAGGAAGGTCTCGACAGGACGCGACGTGTTGGGCAACGCGGCTTGGGCGAGGTGCGGTCGGTCGCCGAGAATCTCATCAATCATCCTGGTGCAGGACGAACCGGGGCCGATCTCGACGAAGACTCGCACGCCGTCGGCATACGCCTGTTCGATGACGCGCGGGAAATCAATTGTCCCCACAGCCTGAGCCACAATCGCCTCGGCGGCCGATTCGCGATTGAGGTCAAACTTGCGGCCCCACGCGGAGCTGTAGAAGTCGATTTCAAGAGGCGGCGTTGTGCGCATCAGATGCAATTCGCGGTAAGCCGCTTCGACCTGTCGCAGCACTTCGCAATGCACCGTGCTCGGCGCGGCGAGCGGAACAAACGTCGCGCTGAGATCGCGAACAAGCTGCTCAACCTGCGCACGATCACCGCCAATCACGCATTGTCGAGGGGTGTTGACGATGAGCAAATAAACGCGCGGCTCTTCTCCTGTCCCCTCTCCCCTCTCCCCCGAAGACGGGGGAGAGGGGACAAGAGCCGAGATCGCGGCGCGAACTTCCTCCGCCGAGCGATCAATCACTCCAGACAGCCACGGCACGTCCTCGACATCGGGCACGCCCCAAGCTTTCCGCGCCGCATCAAACGGTGCGACGAGATCGCAGCCAAACAGTGTCGATTCTTCCATCCGATGCAGCATTTCGTCGCGGTCAATCCACGCGCGGAGACCGAACAAGGCGGCGGACTCACCCAAGCTGTAGCCGATGCTGGCACTGGGTCTCACGCCGAACAAAGCGAGCAAATCACAGATCGCCGTTCCCATCGCGACCTGTGAAAAAATCATCGTCTTGTGATCAAGTTCGAGCGGTTTGAGCCTGTGCGGCCAAATGAGGTCCGGTCGATACTGAGCAGCGAGATCAACGTTCTCGTCTTCCTGACGCCGAAGAACCTCGGGGAAAACGGACAGTAGCGTTCGCCCCATCCGGCAGAAGACATTTCCCGAGCCGGGGAACACAAAAGCGACTCGCCCTTGCCTGGCGAGTGGATTCAAAGAAAAGAAGACTTGCTTCGCAAGCTGAGCATCGGGAGCTTCTCCACTCAGAAGCAAGTTGCGTGCTTTATCAATGCCCTGTTGAAGTTCATCGGAACTGCTTGCAACGAAGGTTATCGCCATTGGCCGTTCAGACTTCGGAGAATGACCGTGGAACCAGCGAACAGCCAAACTTTCTACCGAGAGTGACGAACCCATTACCATCTGAGTGAGTTCATCCAACGTCGCAAAAAGTTCATCGGTGGAGCCGGCATCGACGACAAACAAACCGAGCGGAAGCTCGCCGATCGGACGACGATGTTCTCGTTCAACAATTGGATTCGATTGTGTTTCGGCTTCTTCATAACAGAGGTGAAAATGCGAATTGGGATTTCGCCTGTTGTTGACGCGTTGCGTTAGTCGCTCCCCTTTCCAGCGAAAAACAAACGGCGCAACTCGCCCCTTCTGCCAGTCTGATTCCGCAGGGTTTTCCTCGAATCGTTGATACCGATCGAGTCGAAAGCAAACCCTGAGCATGTCGATCACAAGATTCCCAGCAACACCTGAGGAACCGTTCGGTCGAAACCGAATCAACTCAAGCGGTTCGACTCGACGTGGATTGGCTACAACGGCCTTTTCAATAATGTGAACATAGCAGCGGTCACCTTGTTGCTTCGCGTCATCAAGGCGTTTGAGGATGATCGCATCTGCAATATCGAGTGTGCGGAACTCAAGTCTATTGAGTTGTCTTCTTTCCTCGTCAGTCCGTTCGTAGTCGTATTTGGCTCGCGGCGGTCGATCGAACGTGTTGCATCGTGGGTCTGTCGAAAGATCGACTCCACCGACAATGGCTTGGTCCAGTTCGCCTCTTTGCAATGCGCGAACTGCCAACTCCATTGCGACCAAGTCGGATCGCCAACCGCATGAAACCGTGAAGCTCGGGCCACCGACATCGAACTCGCGGGCCAATCGGCTGGCGACGATCCCGCCGAGGTTGCCCATCACGCGATTGGGGGTGAGCGGCGGTCCGACCGAATCCTTGAGTTGCTTCGTCCACTCAACCAACTCGTCGGGAGTGAGGTCGAGGCCCAGCATCTCGGCCCAGCGCGGTGCGTCTTGTTCCACCGACCAGCGGAGATGAAAGTTCGTCGTGTTCGGATCGAGTTCGATCCCGATGAAGACTCCCGTTCGCAAGCGAACATTGTCAGTCGAGACTTGCTCGACCGAGTCTTCCGTTTGAGCACGACCTCGTTCGGCGTCGCGGATCGCGCCCGCAGCCACCTTCAACATTAACTGCTGCTGCGGCAGCATGTCCTGCATTTCGAGAGGTGGGATTCGGAACTGGCCCATCGGCAGGCGAACTTCGGCGATGCCGTGGCCGAACGGTTTCGCTGGGTGAGTTGGCACAAAGCCAGTGTCGTCGGAATGTCCCTCACGGCGGAACCAGTCGGATTGCTCGACGCCCCACCAGTTGAGTTCGGTCCATTCGAGCGGCTTGCCTTGAAAGTCATTTTCTTGAACGGATTGCTTGGAATCCCAAGTGCCGACGTGCGAGTCGAGACCAACGATGGCGATTGGTATCTCAGCCGCGACCGTAGGATGGGCACTCCTGCCCGTCCGTTCTCCGACTCCAGTTTGAGAGTACGACGGCGTTGAGAGAAGAGGACGGGCAGGAGTACCCATCCTACGGTCGTCGCTCCACTCCTCAATCAACACATGCGCGTTGATGCCGCCGAAGCCGAAAGCGTTGATGGTGGCGCGACGTGGAGAGCCATCGCTGCGCGGAACCCAAGGTTCAGCTTGGCCAAGAACGCGGAAGGGACTGTTGGATGCAGCGAGCTTCTCGGCCGGACGCAAGTAATTCGCGGTCGGTGGGAGCGTGCGATGCTTCAGTGCGAAGAGGACTTTCATCAGGCCCGCAGCACCGGCTCCCGTGAGCAAGTGGCCGACGTTCGACTTCACGCCACCGATCACACACTGCTGAGGCCGCGCGGTTTCGTGTTGCCAGAGTTGATGCAGGCTCTCGATTTCGACGGCATCACCAACCGGAGTCCCCGTCGCGTGGCATTCGATCAGATCGACATCGCTCGGCTGCCAGCCGGCCTGTTCGTAGGCGGACCGCATCGCGCGGAGTTGCCCTTCCGAATGCGGGGCCAGCAAGTTGGCTCCACGATCATTCGAGAGGCCGATCCCCGCGATGACTCCATAAATGTGATCGCCCGCCACGACCGCATCGCTCAGTCGTTTGAGGACGAAGACGCCCGCTCCTTCTCCCACCACGAGGCCATCCGCTTCGCCACTCAACGGCGCACAGCAGCCGCTCTTCGACAGCGCCTGAAGCTGCGCGAAGCCCATCTGCGTGTACTGGCAGTCGGGGCGCGACAGGCCTCCCGCCAGCATCGCATCGGCGCGATGAGCCAGCAGTTCTTCCGACGCGAACTTCAGCGCATAGAGCGACGACGCGCAGGCCGCATCGAGCGTGAAGGCGATCCCATCGAAGCCCAGTGCCTGCGCGATCAGACTCGATGGCAGACCGGCTGCGTAACGGTTGAGCGGATGCCAGGAGGAGGGTTGAGGGTTGAGGGTTGAGGGTTGAGGGGCAGAAGAAGAGGGAGACCTGCGGTCGGGTATTTCGGCGGGGTCAGGAGACTCGCGCCGAACTAAGCCTTGAGACCCGCGCCGAATCTGAGCGTCCTCTGCGGCATCGACCAGCTTCTCAACAAACGTCCGTCCAAGGACATCGCGGCAAATCGCCGAAGTCGATTCCGTCGGCAGCGCGATGTTGCCGAGGATCACACCGACTCGCGAATGATCGATCCCTGCCAGTTGCCTCGCGTCGCGAAAGGCGGCGCGCGCGGCGTGCAGGCCGAGATGAAACATCGGGTCGAGACGACTCAGCAAATCGGGGTCGAGGTCCAAGCCTGCAGGATCAAGTTGGAAGCCCTCGATAAAACAGCCCCATGTCGAGTAGGCGCGATCGGGTTGCGGAGGCCACGGCGCGTACGCCTTCTCAGGCGAGAGATACCAGCGTCCATCGGGGACATGCCGCCCGGAATCAATTCCTCCCGCCACATTCTTCCAAAACGTGTCGAGGTCCGGCGCACCAGGGAAGATGCCGCCCACGCCCACAATGGCGATCCGTTCGGCTTGGTCAGAATGCGGCATGAGTCATCCGGGAAGGCAGAGCGGCAGAGAAGCGATCCCCGACGCGACTCAAACTGAGTCTTCCTGAACGGGGTGGGGTTTCAAGCGGGCGGCATCATAGTCCCCGCCGATTGCGCACTCCATTCAATGCGGATGGTCAAGTCGCAGCAGTCGGGACAAAGGAGCCGCATTGCCACGGAACGCTTGATTCAACCGGGACAACCACTCAAGTCGGCCAGCGAGCACAGTCGATGGCAGAGGGAGGATCAAAGAAAGGGGTTTGCGATGCGAAAGCTTTGGTTGGCGGTGTGGCTAGCGATCACGAGTGGCCTGCTCGGAGGATGCCGTTGCTGTCCGCTGATGACTCCGTACGCAAACGCCATTGATGACGTAAGCGATTCGCATCTGTACTTCGACAACTGGTATCACCCTCGGTGGGACATCAGCCGCGCGGGCAAACCCGACTGGTGCGGCGAAAACGGCCGACGGCCTTGGTACTGCTGCTGCGAAGGGGCGTGGAGTCGCCACGACGACTGCAATCTCTACCCGCCGAGCTACCCGTATTCGTACCCCGGCACTGCGTTCTTAGAGTCGAGTCCGCAAACGGGAGTCATCCCTGTACCGGCCCCCGCGAAACAGTATGAAGCTCCGTAGCTGGAGCGACTCCTACTTGCCTCGTTCGATTGCTGATGTCGTTCGAGTCGCCAGCGCCCGCTTCACGGTTTTCAACACGAGTTCAACGGCCATCCATTGTCGTTGCTCGCGTTGCGTACCGCCGGGGTAGAGACAGTTCGGCACCACGGTATCTGTGTCGGATTGTTCGAGCGGCAATTGATACCGAACAACCGTCCCTTTCGCAGCGATCATGTCGTCGGGCGGGGCTGGCTCCGCTGAAGTCTCACGTGGGGCTTTGCGAACGTGATCGCGCCACACCGTGCCAATGTAGACGACACCATCTAAATCGCTCGGCGCTCCCGGGCCGAGATGGCCTGTGACCGCCACAGCCAAGTCGGCTTCAGGAGTGATGGCGAGGACGCGTTCTGCCATGAGTCGCGCGATGACATCGCTGACTGGACCGGGGTCATCCAAGAGTTCGGCCGGAATATCGAGCCACTTCGATTTCGTGTCGATCCGGTAAACCACGGCCGATCCGCACAAGCACTCAGAAATCCCCGGCACTCGCGCGAGCGCCGCCGCGACGAGTCCGCCAGTGCAACTCTCCGCAAAAACGACGCGTGATCCCGTTTGGCATAAGAGTGAAGCGACTTCTTGAACCAGTGGCAGGTGTGGTTGCGGCATTTCGTAGGCTTCCTGTTTTAAGAGGTCCATCTCGTTAACGCCTTAACGGCCCGTTGAAAAAGTAACCCGCCGCGTCAGCAAGGGGCAGTGGCGTTGCGAAACTTTCGAGAAATACGTCCCTCGCTCACGCTGCGGGTTACTTCATTCCCTTATTCAATGGGCTGCTCAGGATCGGCGTACCAACAATTGGCGGCATTGGCTTTCATCCGTACTCCGGCCCTGCCATCCGGATCACCTCGATGAAAAGTGCGATCCCGCCAGGGATTGATGCGCCGGTCATAAATCGCCGATCCAAGAGACGGTACAAAGGAATGATGACTTCAGCCCCGCGCGTCACCCAGCCGACTTGAGTCATTATTCCGACTGTACTGGTCGTAGCAGTTGTGCCGATGAAAGACATTGTGCCGGTGATCGGTCACTCCCCGCGATCGGAAATTGTGGGGGAGTGGACGGTCTCCGGACCACTCGGACGCGGCGTTGCCGTGTGCCAAGTCTCTACGGCCAAGAGCCGATCAGCCAGTCCGTTGGCAGAATCGGCTCGGGGGGATGGACCGAGATGACTCGTCTTCGACAACGTTTTCGTCGATGGTGGCCCTGCGCAGCGGGGATCGTTTGCGGATTGGTTTTGGCTGGAGCGAGTTGGTCCGGCACAAGCTGGGCGACCGATCCGATGTCGACGCGCGACGGACTGGAATTGAGCGGCCTCAATGTGGCCCCGGCTGACCCGGAATCGGATGAAAGCCTGCAGACACTCGGCGTCAACACGATCAAATTGGGATCATCGACAACGGCCGTTCGCAAGCAAGCGCTGCACGATCTGCCGTTGGACCGTCTGTCGGACAACGCGCGCAGCAAGGCCGAGTCGCTGTTGAAGAACATCGGCATGTTTCGGCGTTTGCCCTCGCTGTCGTTTGAAGTCGATCCCGAAGTCTACGGTTACTTCGTGAGTAATCCCGACGTGGCGGTGGCGACGTGGCGCGCGATGGAAATCTCGAAGTTCAAACTTCAAGAGGTCGGTCCGAACCGTTACCAAGCCGACGCGGGTGACGGTTCAGTCGGCGACGTGGAGCTGTTTTATCACACGCCCGAAGACACGCTGATCCACTGCGACGGGGCGTTCAAAAGCCCGCTGCTGCCGAAACCGATTGTCGCGCGGTCGCTGATGCGGTTGCAGACTACGTTCGCTCGAGAACCCGACGGACGCATCATCGGCACCCATTACGGCGATGTCTTCGTGGAGTTCCCGTCTCAAGCCATCGAGACCGTGGCGAAGGCGATCTCACCGGTGAGCCACACGATCGCCGATCGGAATTTCAAGCAGATGACTCTCTTCGCACACTTGATGTCGCAGGCAATGGCTCGTCATCCCGGTTGGATCGAAACCATCGGCAACAAGCTGGACGGAGTCGATGCACGGCGCAAGCAGGAATTCCTAGAGATTTCGGCTCGCAGCCACGCGATCGCACGAAAGCGACTCAACACGTCAGCGAAGCCCGCGACTCTGCTCACTCCGGATGATGTTTTGGTTCCACTCCGACAGACGAACCTTTCCAGAGGCATCTCGTTGAACGTGTTCTCGGCGTCGCCGGGAGACCAAATCAGCACGATCTCACTCCCCGGAACTGCCAAGTTGCGCGAGTAGCCTGCTCGTCGAAATCGACGCGACGACGATCGACCCGGGTCGCCGTTGCGCCCGCAGCCCGGCTTCCAGATTGGAAACCGGGCTGCGTTTGTTTGGCGTTGGCCGAAAAGCGAGCGACGAGCGAATCCAAGCTCATCCCGAGGCCGATGACCGATTTCATCACGCCCACATCGTTGTGACGTTTGAAGCACCGCGATGATGCAGGACTTACGACTCCATGATGTCCTGTTCCTTCGACTCCACGAGCGAATTGATCTGGCCTTCATAGAGCTTGGTCAGGTCTTGCACGCTCTCCTTGGTTTGCTCGTGGATATCTTCGCTCATGGTCTTGTCTTTGAGCGAGACATCGGCATGTTTGTTGGCATCGCGACGAACGTTCCGAATCGCCACTCGGCCATCTTCCGCCAAGTCCTTCAATCGTGAGACCAGTTGCTTGCGTCGCTCTGTTGAGAGTGGCGGGATGTTGAGCCGGATGACTCGACCATCCGAGTTGGGAGCCAACCCCACGTCGCTCGATTGAATCGCCTTCGCGATATCGTTCAACGTCCCCTGATCGAACGGCCGAATCATGATCTGCTGAGGCTCGGGAACACTGATCGTCGCGATCTGCTTGAGGGGAGTCGGTGAGCCGTAGTAATCGACTCGAATCGAATCGACCAAGCCAGGCGTGGCACGTCCGGTGCGCAGTCCCTGCAACTGGTTATGCACCACGTGAACCGCTTTCTCCATTCGCTCTTCAGCGTCCATCAGAATTTCGTCAGTGTCCATGAGAGATCAACTCCTGGAATTGAATGAGCCAAACACAACAGCAACACAACGTCATCAACAGGTGAGGCTACTCTGCATAGATCAACCGAGCGACCACCTTCTGCGGAACCGGATCCGTGAGAATCATCGAAGCGACACCACTCAAGGGTTGGAACTCACTCGAGTCCCCAGCCGTTCGCCTGCAATGGCTCGCTCGATGTTCCCCGGCTTTTGGTAGTTCAACACGACAATCGGGATGTCGTGCTCCATGCAGTGGTGAATGGCTTGAGCATCCATCACCTGGAGATTCTGACGTAAGACATCTTGGAAGCTGATCTCGGAGTACCGCACGGCGTGTGGATTTTTGAGTGGGTCGTCGGAATAAACGCCATCGACACGAGTCGCTTTGACCACGAGGTCGGCGTCGATCTCGCGCGCACGCAGTGCTGCAGCGGTATCTGTTGTCACGAATGGGCTGCCAGTACCAGCGGCGAGTATCACAACTCGGCCCTTCTCCAAATGACGGATGCAGCGGCGGCGAATGAATGGTTCGGCAACCGGCGGAATGGTGATCGCGCTTTGAATGCGTGTCGGAACCCCAAAATGTTCCAACGAGTCTTGCAGGGCGAGCGCGTTCATCGCCGTGGCCAACATTCCCATGTAATGGGCTGTGGCAGGAACGACGATCGAATTGGACGAGGAAAATTCGCGCCCTCTAAGAATGTTTCCACCGCCACAGACAATCGCCAGTTGAACGCCGGATTCAACGACGCGCTTGATCTGTTCGCAGATGATCTGAACTTCAGACAGGCAGATTCCCGATTCGCCCGGCCGAGCGAAACTTTCGCCGCTGAGCTTCAGCAGCACTCGTTTGTATTTCGGAACCGCTCTCGCCGCGAGCAAGTTGTCTGTTACAGCGTTGTCCGTCATGAACGACCTCCCTCCGTGAGTTGGCTCAATCGCACCACGCTGCTGGCGAGTCTCTCATCAGAAAGCAGCGACAACCAAAACAAACGGGGGGCATCTTTGCCCCCCGCGCTAAACTCAAGACTGCTCGATCACCGAGCCGCTTCACCGCGCGACGAGTTTCAGTTTCCCAAGACCCACCGGGTAAAACCGACCGCCTTCAGTCCATTCTCCGCCAAGGCTTGATTGACGGTCTTGGAGTCGTCTTTGGCAAACAACTGGAAGCCCAACACGCCATTCTCGGCATAGAACGTTTTCATACGGCCATCCACGATTTTTTCGACGATATTGGCGGGCTTGCCCGACGCAGCCGCCTCTTCCGTCAAGCGTGTTCGCTCAGCCGAGACCAAGTCACCAGAAAGTTCTTCGCTGTTCGTCACGATTGGCTTCAACGCCGCGACGTGCATCGCGACATCACGAAGAACAGCAGCGGTCTTGTTTTCGCCGGAAGCCCGCAGCAACACGCCAGTCTTGCCATCGTGGTGAGCGTAGCCGCCGACAGGACCATCCACACGAATCACGCGCGACAAGACCATCTTTTCGCGAATTTTGCCCACGACTTCTTCCAGCAAACCACCCAGCGTCTGGCCCGCGCGATCCGGAACACTCTGCGACAAAAGCTCATCGGGGGTCGTAGCGCCGGGACCATTCAGCAGTTGCTTGATGAGTTGGTCACCGAGAAAGACGAAGTCATCGGCTTTGGCGACAGGAGCTGACTCGCACTGAAGTTCAACCATCGCTCCGACAGAACCATCTGCGGAAATGGCGACGCGAACGACTCCTTCTGAAGTGGAGTTTTCTAACCGCTTCAGCATGACCTTCTTATTGCGTTCCTTCAGGATTTCAATAGCCCGTTCTTGATCTCCACCCGCTTCCACGAGCGCCTTCTTCACATCCATCATGGGAAGGTCGGTCAGATCACGCAGTTGCTTAACGGCCTGCGCGGTGATCTCTGCCATCACAAACACTCCTTCAACGAATCATTCCAACAAACAACAGGACACAATCGACGAGTGGTAATCGAACGCGATCTACAGCACCCGTCAAGACAAGCTGGAACCTCATCGGAAGCCGACTGCGAACAACCCGCAGGAACCTAGCGCGACCCGACAAGAAAAGCACTAGGACTGAATGGACGGCACGGCCTTGTACTGCAGTTCTTCCGCAGCCGCAGGACTGTCCTTGGGAAGACTAGCACGACCTTCGACAATCGCAGCGGTCAGGTGCTTGAGCACCAACTGAATCGACCGGATGCTGTCATCGTTACCGGGAATGGGTAGGTCGATCAGATCGGGATCACAATCCGTGTCCAGCAATCCTATAACCTTGATCCCCACGAGACGTGCTTCGTGAACTGCGTTGTGCTCTTTACGAGGGTCAACAACGATGATCGCCTCGGGGAGCCGATTCATGATGCGCAGACCATTCAGGTTCCGCAGCATTTTCTTGTGTTCACGCAACAACGTGGACTGCATCTTCTTTGAGTACGTATCGATCGCACCGGAACTGAAGATTTGATCCAGCTCTTCGAGTCGCTTGATGCGGCTGCGAATTGTGCGGAAGTTGGTAAAGATGCCGCCGAGCCAGCGGTAGTCAACATAGGGCATGTTGACGGCGACGGCTGAGTCACGGATCGTGTCTGCGGCCTGCTTCTTCGTACCGCAGAACAGGACGAGACTCCCTGCCGCCGAAACCTTCTGAAGGTATCGCTTGGCACGCAGGAGGCCTCGAACGGACTCCTTCACGTCAATGATGTGGATCAGATTCCGGCGACCATAAATGTAGGGTCGCATCTTCGGGTTCCACCGACTGGTTCGGTGCCCGTAATGAATGCCAGCTTCAAGGAAATCTTTCACCACGATCTCAGACACGTTGCCGACTCCTCCACGAATTACGAGGCGATGTTCCGCATGCAGTTCCGATCAGGCACCACAGAATCTCGCGCAACCCCCACTCAGCGGGGCGGCATGTTAGCGGTCGAGTTGTATGCCGTCAAATCAACCGATGCGCGTTGATGTTGTAACAGAAACTGCGGCAACAGATCGGCGTCGTCTACGGGGATGACGATCCGCGATCATCAGAATTGTCGAGCAGCTCATCAATCTCATCATCGCGGCCAGAGGCTTCACTCATGCCGAGTTGCCTCATCTTGCGATAGAGATTGGATCGGTGAAGACCCAGCAGTCGAGCCGCTTCGCTCATGTTGTTGCGGACACGCTTGATGGCGCGCCGAATGAAGTCCTGCTGAAACACAACCGTCGCTTCCCCGAGACCTACATCCAGCGACGGTTCCTGCATTCGGTTTTGTTCGGGACTAAGAATGAAAGCCAGATCATCCACTTCGACCTTGTCTCCGGGTGCCAAGAACGCGACCCGCTCCATCAGATTGCGAAGTTCACGAACGTTGCCGGGCCAAGTGTGAGTCTGAAGTCGTTTGCGTGCCTCCGCTGATAACTGAAGTTTGGGGCGGCGTGCTTGAACGGCGAAGCCTCCCAGAAAATGTTCTGCCAATGGCAGCACGTCGTCGGAGCGGTCTCGTAAAGGAGGGAGGTCGAGCGTGACCACGTTCAGCCGGAAGTACAGGTCTTCGCGAAACTTCTTGGCCCGAACGGCCTCCGCCAGATGAGCGTTCGTGGCGGCGATCACGCGCGCGTTAATCGGGATCGACTGAGAACCGCCGACGCGCGTGATGACCTTTTGTTCGAGGACTCGCAGCAACTTCGCCTGTCCGCCGGGACTCATGTCACCGATCTCATCGAGGAAGATCGTCCCTCCTTCGGCCAATTCAAACTTGCCTCGGTGCATTTCGCGGGCATCCGTGAACGCCCCTTTCTCGTGACCGAACAGCTCACTTTCCAGCAGGGTTTCCGTCAGCGCGGCACAGTTGATCGCAATGAACGGACGATCCGCGCGCGGTCCTTGATAGTGCAGCGATTGAGCGACGACCTCCTTTCCGGTCCCGCTCTCACCGAGGATGAGGACCGGCAAGTCCGTCGCCGCCAGTCGGCTGATCGTGCTGCGCATCGCTTGCATCGCCGGGCTTTCGCCGATGAGCGACACCCCTTTCGTGACCTGCTCGGTTAGTTGACGATGAGACCTGAGCAACGACTCGCGTTCGCGCGTGTTGTGCAACGCGACGCCGACTTGCGTCGCGAGGTCTTCCAGAGTCGAAACGTCTCCGTCCGCGAAGGCTCCCGAGTTCTTGTTGATGACCTCAAAGGCACCCAGCAACTTGTGTTCACCATCAAAGAGCGGCGCGCATACGAGATTGCGAGTCTTGTAGCCACTGGCAAGATCGACTTTCTTGCTGAAACGCGAGTCGTGGTAGGCGTCGTCGATCCGCAAGGTTTTCGCGGTATGAATCACCTCACCCACGATGCCGGTCTTGTCGGGCAGTCGCAAAGAATTCCCTTCCACACCGAGTGCCGGACACGCGATGACTTCCTGATGCTCGCGATCCCACAGAAAGATGCTGGCGCGGTCGCAGTCCAAGAGCCGTACAGCCTCCCGCGCGATCAGTACCAACAGCGGCTCCGTTTCTTTAACCGTCGAGAGTGAGCGCGAGATTTTCAAGATGCTGCGCAGTCGATCGATCTGCTCAGCCGAACCCCGACGATCCGTGATCACATCGAGACACGCTCCCATCGCCTTGCCAAGCAACATCGCGAGCGGGAGCACGTCATCCGGAAGATTGCGAGCCGTGAAGGACAGCACCGCCCCAGTCAGCGATCGCGCTCGAATCGGCACTGCGGCCATCGAAACTCCCGCCGATCCCTCCATGGGTACGATGACTCCCGCGTCCCGATCGAGAACGTCCGCGAAGACATGCTTCGGCGCATCGGTCCCACTCCATCGCCCCGACTGACCGAGTACCGTCCATTCCGGGCGACGGTCCATGACCCCCGAGCCACTCACGCCAAGTTCGCCCGCCACTTCGGCAAGCTGTTGTCGCAGGAAGTCGCTCACAGATGTCGCTTCGGTAGCAGCAGCCACCAGTCGCTCAATCAATCCAATCACGCGCACGGCGTCATCGACTTGAATCAGGCTTCCAACTTGAGACCACGCAATCCATTTGGTAGGCACAGCAGCTCACTTTCAAGATGAACTTTGGGGACAAGCCGAGTCAGTTCGACTCCTCATTCACACGAGGAACGCACGAATTGAATCTTGGGCGAGGCGGAATGATAGTCACCGTGATTGTCGTTTCCAGTGATCGAACACACGTGGGAGGCCGGGGCTGTCATCCGGTCGATGTGATAATGCACCCAACGCAATCCCGCCATCTCGTGTGCCGAGTGTTTTGCTCAAGCCGCGAGGGCCAGGGCGAGTCACATCTGTCGCTTGAAATCGCTACGCACCGCAAGGATAGTGTCGCCACCTCGGCGGTCATCCGTTTGATGCTCAGCAACATGCCACTCGAAAAGTGCTTCCAAGGGATCGGATATATGGCGAAAAAGAAGTCTGCCGGGGGGCTGGATGCGGGCGCTCGCGTCCGGGTGAAAGCGGGAGTTTCTTCGCCCGAATTCCCCGAAGTCTCCCTCGGAAATTGGACCGGTGCGGTCGTCGAAGTCTCGGGAAAGCCGCCCGCGCAGAAGTTTCTGGTCGAATGGGACGATGCCACCCTCGCAGCCATGCCCGCCGACTACGTGTCGCGCTGCGAAGCTCAGCAGCTCTTCCACGCGATGGCCTTTCTCGGTGCCGACGAGATCGAACTCGTCGGGTGACGTGATGCGTTGCGCGGTGGATGCAGACCGGTCGCGACGCGTGAGAACGATCCGGGCTATTGGCGGGCCGATTCAACTGCGGACATACGGTGCGGTATCAGTCAGCCCCGCGTCGGCGAAGCCTTTCAGACGCAGGCTGCATGAGTCGCAGTGTCCGCAGGCTCGACCTTGCTCGTCCGGGTCGTAGCAACTGTGCGTCAGGCCGTAATCGACTCCCAGTGCGAGGCCGCGTCGAATGATCTCGGCCTTGGTGAGCGCGATCAGCGGCGCATGAACCTGCCACGCGGCGGTCCCCTCGACACCCGACTTCGTGGCGAGGTTGGCCAGTTGACGAAAGGCCGCGATGAACTCGGGCCGACAGTCCGGGTAGCCGCTGTAATCGACGGCGTTCACTCCGATAAAGAGGTCGCTCGCTCCCAGCACTTCGGCCCAGCCCAATGCGACCGACAGGAAGATCGTGTTGCGCGCGGGGACGTAGGTGATCGGGATGCCCTCCGACATCTCATCGTCCGAGCGATCTTTGGGGACCGCGATGTCGTCTGTGAGAGCCGATCCGCCGAACGCCCGCAGGTCGAGTGGCACGACGATGTGACGCTTCACGCCAGCGGCGGCACAAACGCGCGCCGCCGCCGCCAGCTCGAAACGATGCCGCTGGCCGTAGTCAAACGACAGCGCAGACGGCTCGAACCCTTCCGCTTGGGCGATGGCCAAGATCGTGGCGGAATCGAGGCCACCGCTCACGAGGACCACCGCGCGACGAGGCTTGTCAGCACTCATGATTCATTCCTGTTGTCGTAGACACTTCACGGGCCAAGTGTCAGTAGCACATTGAACTGCTCTCAGCACTGCGGCACATCGACCCAGCGTCGTTCGGCGAAGGATTGAAGTGTGGCGTCGGCGACCGCTTGGGCACTGGCTCCGTCATCGAAGCCGGGAGTCGCGTCGCGCCCTTCGACAATGGCGCTGACCAGTTCATACACGAGGTCGTAGCGGAAGACGGTACTCGGCTTCCCTTCGGCCGGGTTACGCGGGCTACCTGCGGGCTTCATGAACTCGGCGGGGACGAGCGATTTTTCCATCGTGCCGCCGTGCTTGCCAACAAGGATGTAGTTCGGATCGACGAGTTGATACACGGCCGAGCCTTCACTGCCGTTGACCTCCGCCCACTCGAAGCCGACGCCGCTATTGTGGTGTCCTTTCATGAGCGTGCTGCCCTCCCACACGCCGACTGCGCCGGAAGCGAATGTGCCGATCAAGGCGGACCAATCATCGACCTCGGATGGCTCGCACGGCTTGCCGTCTGCCGTCTTGTCACGCGGCACGAACGTCTTTACCGCGCCGCACACGCTTTGAATCGGCCCCATCAAATCTTGAGCGAAGTCGATCCGATGAATCGTCATGTCGTAGAGGTCTCCCGCTCCCGCCAGCTGCTTGTACTGACGCCAGCCCCAGCTTGTTTCGGGGAGATCGAGGAAGCGTTGACTGCGGAAGTGCCTCGGTTCACCGAGCGATCCGCTCTTCACGAGGTGTTGCAGGTACCGCATCGACGGAGCGAAGCGGTAGGTGAACGCGGTCATGTGTCGCACCCCTTTGGCCTTCGCCGCGAGGTACATCTCCGCCGCTTCGGCATAGCTGACGCCGAGCGGCTTCTCACACATCAAGTGCTTGCCGCCGTCGATGCAGGCGAGCGCGATGTCGCGGTGAGTGAAGTTGGGCGTGGCGATAATGACGGCGTCGATGTCGCGGTCGTTGGCGATCTCTTCGTACTTCGTCGTGTACTTGGCCGGCCCCCATTCCTTCTTCCGTTGGTCGAGCAACTGTTCATTGGGATCGCAGACAGCGGCCAATTCACAACGCGGATCGAGCTTGATCCCCGGCACGTGATGAAAGTCGGAAACCAATCCCGCACCGATGATCGCGATGCGCACCTTGTCATTCGCCATGAAAACTGTTCCGTGAGAGAAGGAGTCTGCCAGCTAAAACTGGCCCCTGTTTGCGGCGGGATTGTTTCAGAGGCTTCCTCTGTTTGCAAACGGCTCATCGATTGTCAGCCAGCGTGATTTTATACCTCGCACGGCCATGAATGAGATGGTCGAGGCGAGCCGTGTGCCGTCAGGCCACGGGTTTCCGGTGACGATTAAGAACCCGCAGCCTGACGGTATGCGGCTCGCCAAGCTCTCAGCGTGGGCCGCGTGATTTTAGCCCTGCACCAGCGAGGTCCTCGCCAGTGCCAGTGCCTGATCACGTGTGGTGATCTGATCGTTGAGTTGCGCATCGCGAATCGTGTCGAGCAACGTCTTGAAGTCAGGCCCCGGTTTCAGGCCGAGCGACTTCAAGTCATCGCCCGAGATAAGCGGCGGCGGGTCGATGATCGACGGCGGCGTTCGCACGAGGTACTCGTCCACGAACAAGACTGGCTGCATGTCATCGCCACACGCGAGCCGCTTGACTCGTGTGAGGGCGATCAGATCGTCGCGATAC
>JAYVOX010000430.1:0-5417 GCA_043757695.1 Schlesneria sp. | reverse complement strand
GGCGACTTGAACGTACTCGTCGCGACGACCGTGATCGAAGTCGGTGTCGATGTTCCAAACGCCACGCTGATGGTCGTATTTCAAGCCGAGCGATTCGGGCTGTCGCAACTGCATCAACTGCGCGGCCGCATCGGACGCGGACGTTTTCAGGGCTACTGCTTCCTCTTCAGTGAGGCCGAAACGCCCGAAGCGGTCAAGCGGTTGGCCGCGATGGAAGCGAGTGCTGATGGCTTCCACATTGCCGAAGTCGATTTCGAGTTGCGTGGTCCGGGTGACGTACTCGGGACGAGACAAAGCGGCGCGATGCCACTGCGCGTGGCCGACCTCGTGCGCGACAAGGCCGTTCTCGAAGAAGCCCGCGTCGCGGCATTCAACCTCGTCGAATCGGCTGAGTTGGACGAACCCGACTTCGCACCGCTCAAGCTGCGCGTCCTCGACCGGTTCGCCAAACTCATGGAGATCCCGCAAACGGGATGAGTGGAGGGCTTAGCAGCCTGTTGAAAAATCGTAGGATGGACGCCTCGTCCGTCCTTTTCCAATTGCTTTTCGCTCGGACGAGGCGTCCAAGCTACGTTTTTCAACAGGCTGTTAGGATGCCCACATCACTCAGGACCGGCGCAGGGAATTCTGGCGGCGTTATCGCGTCAGGTCGCGATCGTTTCATGGAGACTGGGTGTCAGAGGTCAAACACTTCAATCTTGATCCGCGATGGCCTTCATCCGTGGTCAGGCTTTGCATCCGTGCGGTCTCATCGCTTGGAAAAGTGGGAATCGCACGGATGGCGAAGCCGGGGCACGGATGAAGCACGAAGAGCCGATCAGGATCGGCAGCTCAATCACCGTCGTAAATGGGCGAACCCGGATATTCAGATCGATCAACGCCAGTTGTTAATGCGCCGGTCCTGAATAGCCGTGGTAGCCGAACTCGTGCGAATTCGGACTGAAGTCTCACGACTTCAGCTACGCCAGTGATTCCTGCGCGAGTCCTCAGCTCGCCATCATCCGTTTCATGAACGCGAGGGCGTGTTGCGAGAGGTACTCTTCGTTCGGGAACATCCGTCGCCAGACCTTGGTCGCAGCGGCCAGTGCGGGGAGGGCGAGGCCGAACGCTTCGACCATCAGCCAGCCGTCGTACTTCAGCGTCTTCAGCATCTGGAACGTGGTCTCCCAATCGACGTGGCCTTCGCCGGGGGTCGAGCGATCGTTCTCGGAGATATGCACGTGAACTACTTGGTCCCAGCACGATCGCATCGCCGCCGCAAGGTTCTTCTCTTCGATGTTCGCGTGGAAGGTGTCATACATCATCTTGAGGTTCGGGTGATTGACCTCGCGACAGAAGCGCGCGTCGTCGGCCGCGTTGGTCAGGAAGTAGCACTCGAACCGATTGAGGTACTCGACGACCAGCGTGACGTTGTTGGCCTGCGCGTGATCGGCCGCCTTGGAGAGTGTTTCCTGCCCCCACTTCCATTCGTCGGCGGTGGCTCCTGATCCGCTGAACGAACCGAGCGCCGAGTGAATCGGGCCGCAGAGGTGCGTTGCGCCACTGGCCGCGCACATGTCGATCGCTTTTTTCAACCGAGTCAGTCCCGCCGCGCGAATCGCCGCGTCGGGTGAGATCGGGTTGTCTGCGTCGGTGCAAACCGTGACCGCCGTCCGCCCGAGTCCAATCTGATCGAGCTTGGTCCCGAGCTTCTGGAACTTCGTCATCTCCATGTCGAAGATCGGCAACTCGACACCATCGAAGCCCCACTGCTTCAGGTTCTCCAAGATCGGGTAATGCTCTTCGGTGACATCGGAGGTCCAGAGCAGCATGTTCATTCCGTACTTCATCGCGGGGGTTCCTCAACAAGGGGGACAGGGAAAGTGAGTGCATGAGCGTTTGGAGACAAACTCAAGGGGACCAACGACGGGCTTCGCTCAAAGCCTCTCAAAGTATTCTGCGGGGAGCAGGTCAGGCACTCGCTGGCGGACGATCTGGCGCGACTCCGCCAGAATCGAAATGGCATGGGACGGGAGCGGGCACAGTTTGACTCGGGTCAAAACTTGATTCAAGCGAGTCAGCAAACGCTCGTCGCTGGAGTAGCAACGGAGGAATTGCTCGCGCCGAAACAGCGAGATGAACCACGCGAGACGATCGGTCGGCTGACGAGCCATGCGATTGATGGCCGCTTCAATCGCGACGGGATCGACGGAATCGAGGACTCGCCAATACTCCTCGAACCGCTCGGGATGCTGTTCCATCAGCACGGCGTCCAGCAGCAGTTCCATGCCGACATGACCGAGAAATCCGCAGTGATATTGCTCGTCGGCACCGAGTCGCTCGCGGAAGAGTCGCGTCAGTTCACCCGTCACTTCGACGAACCCGCGCGTGGCGTGGAACCAGTCATCGTCGCGCAGATGCCGCAACGTTCCGGCGGCCACTTCCGCTTGGAGTGGCTCATCACATTCGGTCCACGGTTCGAGATGCTGCGGCCGGAATCGCACTTTTCGATCGACGACCGACAGCCAATCGGGAACGGCGGTCCCGGCCATGAAGTACGGCCGGTCGAGATGATTCAGTGCATGCGTGAAGTAGTTCATGAGCTGACCACAAACGAGGCGAACGTGGGATGCAGAAGCCGCTCAGTGCCTTCCATCGGAGTCCGGTGCCTCATCTTCCACCGCTGCGCCAGCGGTCAGTAAATTGGCGTCCTTGACCGGCCGAGGCCCCCGGCCACGTCGGCGGTTGCAGTGGCGAAGGGACGGCGGTCGCGTCCTTGTTCGCGTAGAAGGTGAGTTGATCGCCGGAGTTCCATTCGCTGGATTGATCGTCGTCGTCATCTGTGAAGCCGAGCAGGCGTTTCACCCATTGCACGAACAGCAACGTCACGGCCAACATCGCGAGCATGAACAGGGCATGCACGATGACGACCGGGCCGAGGCCGAAGTATTGGTCGCAGCGCGCGACGCGCGGGTTCCAACAGACCAGCACGAGCAGCGCGGCGAAGCTGAGATACGGGCCGTAGGCGATCTCCTGCGTCCGTTTGAAAATGAGCGTCGAACCGATCACCGCCAACGAACAGAACGGGGCGACGAAGAAGACGAGAATCGTCGCCTGCCAACCGAGAAAGCTGCCGATCAGCGCCATCAGGATCACGTCGCCAAAACCCATCGTCTCGCGCCGCATGACACGTTCACCAATGATTCGGACCAGCCAGACGATCCCACCGCCGACCACGAGGCCGACGAGACTCGACAACAATCCGTGAACCTGCGGATGCGCAAGGAGCCACGCGGGGGCAACGGGATCGCGGCCGAAGAACCATGCATCGGGCAACAATCTGTGGAAGAAGCTCAGACCGGTCGGACTCTCAAACCAGACGGGCCACGGGTGAAGATGCCCGAGCGCCGCAGAGGCTGCCACACCGACGATCATCGCGGGAATCGTCGAACCATCCGGAATGATTTGCAGATCAAAGTCGATGAACGTCGCGACCAACAACGCTTCGACCAGCACGAGGAAGTACAGATATTGTGCGTGGAGCCAGAAGACGTGATCGGGGTATTGCAGTGTCGGATCGGCCAGCGGGCTGAGTGGCGACCAGAGGCAGCTCTCTTTCACCGTGGCTTGGAAGCCAGCGGGAACGATCAGCATGTAGAGCCCGACCCAGAGCAGGCCGTTGAAGAATTCAATCACCGCGTAACGCGGCGGAATCCAGTGACGACAGTTGCGACAACGGCCGCGCAGCATCAGCCAACCGAAGACCGGGATGTTGTCGATCGCGAGGATTCGCTGGCGGCAGAATGGGCACGAGGAAGGGGGGTGAGTCAGCCCGCGCAGTTGGTCCCATAACGAGTCGTACTGCGGGATGCGATAGATGCAGACGTTGAGGAAGCTGCCGACGCAGGCTCCAAACATGAACAGCCACGGCAGGATGATCCATTGGGGGATGCCACCGAATGTCATGGACTCGTCTCCTGAATCAACTCGGCGGGAAGTTCTGAAACGATGCGGCTGACCACGTCGCGTAACGGCATTCGGTCGGTGTTGATCGTGATCGTCGCACACTCGCGATAGAGCGGTTCGCGTTGAGCCATCACGGTGCGAATCTCTTCGATGCCGCCCGTCGCGGTGAGACTCGGCCGTCGCTGCTTGGTGGTCGAATCGTGCAGCACGCGCAGGGCAATCGTTTCGATCGGGGCGATCAACCAGACCACCGGTCCCGCCGCGAGCAAGTCGCGGCGCGTCTCTGCGTTCAGAATGCAACCCCCTCCCGTCGAAAGCACGAGCCGGTCACGTTGAAACAAGTCGGCGAGGACTTCGCGTTCGAGTTGTCGAAACGTCGGTTCACCGTCCGTCGCAAAAATCTCTTGGATGGTCCGACCCGCGCGTTGTTCCAGTTCGTGGTCGGCATCGAGCCAATCCCATTGGAGCCGCTTCGCCAGCCGCTTTCCAATCGTGCTTTTGCCGGTCCCACGATAGCCGATCAATGAGATCACCACGGTTAGCCCCTTGCCGCCGAGATGCCCTGTCGCAGCGTCTCTTTCAATGTTTCGCGCGGAGCGGGTTGACCGGTGAAACGTTGGAACTGCGCGGCCGCTTGTCGCACGAACATCTCGATCCCCGACACCGTGCGGCACTGATGGGCGCGCGCTTCCTTCAACAGCAGCGTTTGCTCGGGGTTGTAGATCGTGTCGAACACAATCATCTCGTCGCGCAGCCAGTTCTCTTGGAAGGGCGATTCGTTGACGTTCGGTGACATGCCAATCGGCGTGCAGTTGATCAGGATGTCGGCGTACTCGGAGCCTCGGTTCTCCCACGTGAGATGTCGGCAGCCGAGCGATTCGGCGAGAGCCTGCGCGCGGGCAGTCGTGCGACTGGCGATGACCAGCACGCCGCCGCGTCGGGTCACACCGAGACCGATGGCCCGCGCGACGCCGCCCGCACCGAGCATCAATATCCGTTTCCCTTCGAGCGATTCACCCGGTTGCAGCGCGAGTTCGAGGCTGTCGAGCGCCGCTTGAAAGTCGGTATTGCCCGCTTCCCACTGACCGTTCTCATCGAGTGACAACGTGTTGGCCGCACCGATCTGGCGGACGATCTCTTCACATCGATCCGCCTTCGCCAGTGCCGCCTCTTTGTGCGGGATCGTCACGCTGTAGCCGCGCACGTTCAGCCACGAGAAGGCGTCGAGCGTTGAAGTGAACTGGTCGGGAGTCACTCGCAACGGCAGGTAGACGCCGTTGAAGCCGATCTGTTTCATCGCCGTGTTGTGCAGCAGCGGACTGAGGCTGTGACCGACCGGATCGCCGAGGACTCCGAAGACCTGCGTCTCACGATTGAGTTCATCGAAGCGATAGACATCACGCATCTCTTGGAAGGTCAACATGCCGGGAGCGACTTCGCGTTCGGCGCTGAACGCGGCATACGTGAAGGGC
>JAYVOX010000429.1:0-20718 GCA_043757695.1 Schlesneria sp. | reverse complement strand
TTCCCGTGCGCCGAGGTGATCTGCTGAACGAGTCGTGCCTGGCGCGCTGTTGGCTCGATCTCCAACTTCATCCCCACGGCAGAAAGTGGGGCCACGCCGAGAGCCTGCATCAACCACTCCGGCTCGAACGGAATACCCATCGATTGGCGCACGTCCTCCATTTGCTCGTGACGACAGTAGACATACTGCGGCGGCGGCATCCGCTTCGCCCAAATCCAGAACCGTTCATCGTTGCTGCCGATATCGACTTCGTTCCCCATGAGCGAATCGACGACCAAACGCAGATGCCGCCCGCGTTCGACCGCCAGCGTCCCCTTCAGTGGAACGTAAATGTTGTCCACCTTCGCGCGAATCTTGACGCTGTTGGCTCGCCAAGCCTGCAGCTTGTCCACGTTGCGGTTCAGATGATCGACGACCTCTTCCACTTGAGGGTCGTCTGCCCAATGCGGTTTCGGCACACCGGCCATGGTGTCGATCGTGTTACGGTTTCCAATGCCCTTCATCCCGGCGCATCCCGGCAGCGTGATGATGAAGAGCAACGCGATGATCACGACACGCGTCGAAGAGTGAAACAGGCCCAATCGTTGCTCAACGCAGGGGACGTTTCTCGAGCGGTGAAACGAGCCGCGAGCGTTCATTCGGCACAGCAATGCGAATGCTCGCGAGGCCCGGTTCGCGTCGCCCATCAGATATTTTTTTGTTCGCATCGGAATCGTCTCCCTCACGACCACTCGGCCGCCAGATGAGCCTTCAGCTCGGCCTGCAATTGCTGAGTCTCGGCCTCGGGAAGGTTGAGGTTCCGCACCTCGAAGGTCCCTTCGCCGTGGCGACCACTCAGTTTGAGAATCTCGTCGTCTCCGTCACGGCGCGTGTTGTCGAGAATCAGTCGCCGCTGTTGCAGCAGCACCAGCGCCAACACGTACCGCTGTCGATCATGAATGGGACTCGCTTCTTCGGAGAGTTGTTCAAAGTAGCGTTGTGCTGTTTCGGGATCGAGTCGCTGTGCCTTCGGATCGAGTGCGACCGGGACCGTCGTCTTCCAATAGCCGACATGCCCCTCGGGTGGCCCGGTCCAACCTTCGTCCGAGTAATCGAACCGAACCTGATCGCCCGCTTTCTCAATCAACACGGAGTGACACGTTGATCCGGGAACGAGCGGTCGGCCGGTTGCTGCGCACGTTTTGCTGGGTGGCTTGAAACGATAGTCCATGGCAGCGCAATCCCTTGGCCGCGCAGACTTCCCCCGCACGGCGGGCGGCGTTGTAGTCAGGCCCCTCAAAAGGGACAAGCCGAATCTGCCGACACGCACTTCAGGCCACGGGGATACCGTGAGACAGGTAACTTGTCGTAGGAGCTAGAAACTCTTCCGTTTAGAAAGAACGGCTCTCCGCCATTCGTGTTGATTCTTGTGGCACATCAGCCGCAGGGCGCTAGCCCCGGTTCAATTTCGCTTAACCGGGGCGAGCGCCCTGCGGCTAATTTCTGCGGGCCAACAGGAATGGCGGAGAGTCGAAAGTACGGGGATTCCCTCAGTGACGCTGCAGGTTCCTGAAACCGGTGTCGAGGCAGCCCGGTCTATCGCTCGGGCCATTGATAGGCACGGCGCGCGTTCTCGATGCAGAATTGTTTCAGTGCGGTGGGGCCGCGACCGCGTGCGAAATCGACGGAGAGCTGTTGGACAAAGGCATAGTCGGCGGCCCGTTCACTCACCGGCCAATTGCTGCCGTAGATCACGCGATCGTCACCGAAGGCACTCCACGCCGCCTCGAGAACGGGCACGTAGAAGCTCGGATCGCGCGGAGCCTGCTTTCCATCGCGCGAGGCCCCCTCGACCAATGCCGAGACCTTGAGGAACACACGCTTGTGACGAGCCGTTGCGGCCAATCCGGCCAACCATTCCTCATTCAACTTGGGGCCTTCGATTCTCACGTTGGCCAAGTGATTGATGACGATTCTCAAATCGGGCAGCTTCGCTGCGAGTCGATCGACATGCGGCAACAACTCCGGCCCGCCGTTGACATCGAGTTCGAGATCCGCGTCGGAGAGTCGCTTCAAGTCGGCCATGTACTCCGGATTGTCGAGTCCGAACTTGAGCGGCCCCGCGTTGACGCGGATGCCTCGAAAGAATCGGTTCTTCGCGAAGCGCGACAGATGCTGCGCGAAGTCGTCTCGACCGGGAGTCAGGTTTCCGACCAAGCCCAAGACGAACGGATCCTTTTCCGCGAGGTCCAACACCCACTGGTTGTCTTCGACCCAGGCACTCGCTTCGACAACCACGGTGCCGACGACACCGAGCGGCTTTGCAAACTTTTGATAGTCGATTGGCAGGACTCGGCGATAAAGCTCGTTATCGTCCTTGCCCGGCCACGGCACTCCTTCCTTGCGAGTCGGATCGTAGAAGTGCGTGTGCGTATCGACGATCGCAGGCAGCGCGTTCTCAGCTCCACGTGCCACGAGTTCCAGCGAACTTGCACAGCTCACGGTGATCGCGCCGAGACTCGCCTGTAAAAACTCACGTCGCGAAGTGGGAAGAGTCACAGTGAAAAGGCCCTCTCAGACTTTGTCGTTTTGAAGCGGTGGTTTTGTTCCGAGGTCGCACAAGCCGCGTGGGCGTTGCGTGTTGTCGTCACGGAGTTGGGACCGGTGCGGGTGGCAGCGGTTCGGGCGGCAGGTCGATGGGGTCGGGTGTCGGTGCGCCGGGCTGCTGCAAATCCCAACCGTTGGGTCCGGCGACGAAGGTGTAGACACCCTCGCTCAGTGGGTAGGAGGCGACTTCCGACGCATCGTCACCCCGTTTGAATTCGATCTTCCACGCACGGTCGTTCGGGAACGTTTGCGAGTAGCCGGGCTTAATCGTGTAGAGGTGGTTGTTCAACGAATAGCTCAGCGGGCCGGGTGCGGCTTTGGGGCAGGTCAACTTGATGTTGGCCACGATGGGCGAAGGGGTGTAGGACGGGAACGCGGACGAGCGAGACGGCAGCACGTTGGCAGGCAGACCTTGCGACGGACGCGATTCGACGACGACCGGCCTCGGTCCATCGACAACATACGATCGCGAAGGCCCGACCATCGGAGACTGTGTGATCACGCTCGGGTACGAGCTGTCGGACGAGTACGCATAGCCGTTGCCGTTGTTCCTGTACTCGACGACTCCTCCCGTTGGTCCGCCGCGCACGATCGTCGTCGTCGTTCCCAAGACTTGAGCCGGAGCAACATAGACCGGCACGCGACTGCCGTATCCGTAGCCACTGCCGTATCCGCTGTAGCCATGATAATGCGGAACGTACCCGCCGCTGATGCCATAGGGCGAACCGTAATAGCCGCCGGATGAATAGCCTGAGTAACCACCTGACGCATAGCCGCCGGGATAAGCCCCGACGCCATAGTAACTGCCGCTCGGGACACCGATCCCCCACGAACCGGGAGCGCCATAAACGCCGAGTCCCACGCCACTCGAATAGGCCGGTCCCACGTAGGGGGAATACCCATATCCACCCGGTGAGTACCCGCCGTAATACTGAGCCTCCACGGAAGAGTTTAGAGACAACCCGGCGAGGCAACTCGCTCCCATCACCAACATCGCACGAAGACCTCTCATGATCCGCCCTCTCATTGTTTGGAAGTGCCCAGCGGAATGGACTCGCTGAAACAGCAGCCTCATCCGCCCCGCAACGTAACCGGCGGCATTGTCAGCGTGGACATTGGCCGCTGTCAAACCGGCCGTGGGATGTCGTCTTGGCCAGAGGAGAGGAAACACGGCCAGAGAACTTCAGCGGCAAACTCGTTTCAAATCCAGCGGAAGTCAACTGGGCGAGAAAGCCGTGACGCCTTTTGGCCAAGTTCATTCTGGCCAGCTTCAATCTGACCAAGCTCATTGCGGCTTGGCGATGACTGTCAGCCAGACGCTGTCGAAGCTCATGTTGAGTTTCGGCGGCGTGCGGGCGAGTCGCTGAAGGGCGAGAGGCAGAGCGGCGGTTCCTCGGATGCGAAGTTGTCCAGAGAAGGCCGGGCCGGTGGTCGAGAGGCTGAGCGTCACCTTGGTCGCTGTCGGGCCGGTTGGTTCTGAGATGAGGGCTGCGGCAGTGATGCCTGGTGGGAGATCGACCGCTTCGATCGTGATCGGCCCGACGGTGACTCCGGGTGGTGTGCGACGCACGACGTTGATGATGAACTCGGTCGGTTTATCCGGGTTCACGATCAGCGCATCGGCGGCAGTGGTGAGTTCAAAGTCCGGCTCTTCGAGTCGCGCAGTGAGTCGGAAGAAACTCCGATCACTTCCTCGCCGATGACGGTCTCGCACGGAGAGTTGATAGTCGCCGTCTTGGCTCGCGGCGTGAGTCAGCACTTCGGCGCGCGAAGGTGCGGGCGTATCGACGTTCACGGCGATCTTGCCCGTGGGATCGGTCAGTTTCAAGACGGGATCGAGCGGGAAGTCGAGACCGCGCGCTTCGACCACGGCCACGAGTTGTTGTCCCTTTTTCAACGGCACTCGAAACACGGCGGTCTGTCGCGGCGCTGGCAGGCGACCGGTGACGGCACTCGGTGGTGTGAGTACGGTCGGGTTGTGGGCGTCCATCGAAGCGAGGCCCGTGATGACCGGATGCGAGACGAGTCGCACGCGCGCGGCACCGGCAAAGTTGGTATGGAAGGCGAACCCGAGTCGCGAGTCGGAGACATTGCGCAGGTCGGCTTGAGTTTCGAGTTCGACCGCACTCGCGAGGAGTTCACCACCGAATGGCACGACGACGGCCTGCGAGTCCGGCGGAAGATTCCAGCCGAACAACGTGACGCTGCCCGGTTCCGCGAGCGAGACCGTCAGCGGAATGGAATGCGTAACGAATGGGCCAGTCGTCAGCGTCAAACGGTAGACGTAGTTCGCGCCGCCATGAAACGCGACGGACGAATCGGGAGCCGAGGGGAACGCGAACACGCGGACGATGTGCGGGCCGGGCTTCGTCGCGGTGAAGACGAGACGCGGGTCGAGATCAACAGCATCGTGGTTCTCCGCCAAGACGATTCCATCGGGAGTGACGACTTGCAGAATGGCATCCATCGGCGAGCCAAGTTTGCTGAAAGCATCGAGCGACGCGACCAACGTTTGCCCGGCGGTCAGCGTCACGGCAAAGTCATCGACATCGGCATTCGCCAAAGCTCCGTTGATCGTGACGGGGGTCTCGGCAATCGCTTGCGCATTCGTCGGCGCGTTGTTGGGTTCGACCTCTTCGATCTCACGCACGTTGCCGATCAGGAACGGGACGGCAGCGGAAGCCCCTTCCGCATTGTGAAGCCGAATCCAAACGCGATCGGCGGCGAGGTCGGCCGGGATCGTGACCTCCAACTTCGCGGCCTCTTGCCCGACCACGACATCCACTCCGGGAGCAAACACGCTGACAGGCCATGCGGCGGTATTGCCGGCACACGTCACCACGACCTTGGTCCCGCGCTGCCCTCCCGCCGGAAAGAGATGCGTGAGTGCGGGAGCTGCCGCAGACGCGATGCTCGGCAGAAGAGTCGTCGCGAGCAACAACACGAAGAGGTGCGAACGTGTTGTTGCTTGGCGAAGAGGAGGTGAGCTTCCCACTGAAGTCCGATCTTCATTTGGAGTGCGGAGATTCATCGCCGCTTTCATTTCTCTGGCGTACGAGTCTCTGGTACGCACTTCCTTTTTGAATGCCCGCTGGCACGTACCTTCCTGAAAAAACTGAGGCGGAGCGAGAAAAGAAAGCGGCAATAATTTGCCGCAGTCCAAAGTGTGATGATTGCTCATCCCATCAACTCCGTGATGAGGCGCGAGTCGCTGACGAGATGCGTGGGACGCCCCGAGGTGTTGTACAGAATTTTCTCGGGGTTGATCCCAAGCTTCGTGTAAACGGTCGAGACGAGGTTTTCGGGCGCGTAGATTTTCTCAATCGCCGTGTAGCCGTTGCGGTCGGTGGCACCGATGACCTGACCGCGCGGTGTGCCGCAACCGGCGACAAGTACCGAGATCGCGTTGGACCAGTGGTCGCGACCGGGAGTCGTCGAACCGGGCAACGTCGAGATCGTCGGCGTTCGACCGAACTCGCCCATGACAAGGACGAGTGTCGTGTCCAAGAGGCCGCGTTGGTCGAGGTCTTCGATGAGCGTGGCGACGACCGACTCGAACTCGCGCCCCTGCTTTTTTAACGCTGGGAAGATGTTCGAGTGATGATCCCAGCCGCCGTTGTTGAGCGTGACGAACGGGACGCCCGCTTCAACGAGTCGTCGCGCGAGCAGGGCACGCTGGCCGAAGGCGTTCCGTCCGTAAGCGTCGCGCACGCTGTCAGACTCACGCTGAATCTCGAACGCGGCGAGAGCGGCGGGCGATGTCATCAACGACACGGCCTGTTGAAAATTCTCATCCACTCCCAAGACCGGATCGCCCGTCGAACGATCTTGGAATCGGAGCAGGCTGTCCATTTGATTGCGCAGTTCTCGACGATTGAGAGCGCGACCATCGGCGACATCCTTGGGGATCGTCACATCGCGGACTCGAAACGCGGCGTTGTTGGGATCGTCGGCAACCACGAACGGAGCATGACGGGCACCAAGAAAATTGGGGCCGCCCGAGCGAGTCATATCGGGCAACGAGAAGTACGGCGGCAGACCCGCTGGCGCACCGCGCTCGGCCGAGACGACGGCTCCCATGCTCGGATGGAAGCTGACGAAGGCACCGCAACTGACCGGGATGCGCGTCGGAGCGCCGGTCATCATGTAGTGATTCCCCGCACCGTGATTGTTCTGCTCGTGACGGATCGAGCGAACGATCGACAGTTTGTCGCTGATGGCGGCTAAGCGAGTCATGTTCTCGGAGAAGTGAACGCCGGGAATCTTGGTCTGAATCGAGTCGAACTCACCGCGAATCTCAGCGGGAGCATCGGGCTTGGGATCGAAGGTCTCGAAGTGACTCGGCCCGCCATCGAGCCAGACCAAGATACAACTCGTCTTGCGTGCGGTCTCTTCACCGGCACTCGCTCGCAAGCGAAGAGCATTCACGAACCCGCCGCCGAGCAAGGCCCCGAGTCCCAGTTTGAGGCAGTCTCGCCGATGCAGACCTTCACAGTTGCGATGCGTTGTCATGATGTCTCCTCGGGATCGGATGGCTTGCTGTTGGAGTCGTTTCACAGCCTGTTGAACAAGGGGATTTGAAGTAACCCGCAGCGTGAGCGAGGGAGGTATTTATTCCAAAGTTCACAACAGCCGCGTCCCTCGCTCACGCTTCGGGTTACTTTTTCAATGGGCAGTGAAACGAGGGCGAGTTGTGAATGAAAAACTAATCGACGAAGTAGAACTCTGGGGTGTTGAGCAGTGCCCAGAACAGGTCTTCCACGTTCGGGCGGCGTTGGTCTTTGGCGGGGAGGATGGCGGTGGCCTTGGTCATTTCGGCCGTTGTGGGGGGGCGGCAATAGACTCTCAGGAAAACTTCTTCGACCAGTTGTTCGTTCGTCAGTTCGCCAGCGGCCAATCGTGCGGGTTGTGCCGTGTCGAGTGACAGTTTTTTGTTGAGGGCTGGCGAGTTCATCAGGTGCAGTACCTGCGGTGTGGTGAAGTCCGTCGTTCGCTCACACGGCGGGTCTTGATTCGGGTCGGGTCGTCCGAAGGTGTCGAGGAACTGTGAGGCTGCGCGGTGAGTCCAAAGTTGAGTGGCGCGCGAACCGGGTGGCATCGCGGCGAACTCTTCCTGCTGACCGAGGACATCGTTGACGGCATCGAGCAGCACTTCCGCTCGCAGTCGTTGGCGGTAGTAACGCGAAAAGTTCTTGATGTCGGAAACGTTTCGCTCGGACGGGTTCGAGCTAAGCCCAAACACGTGCGAGGTCATGATCCGACGAATCAGTTGCTTGATATCGTAGCCGTGCTGGCGGAAGTCGGCGGCGAGATAGTCGAGGAGCGGCTCATTCGAGGCGGGGTTCGTGGCGCGAATGTCATCGACCGGATCGACCAAGCCTTGGCCCATCAGCTCCGCCCAAACACGGTTGGCCATCACCTTCGCGAAGTACGGGTTGGATTCGCTCGTCATCCATTCGGCGAGAACCTCGCGCGGTTCATCGTCGGGGCCGAGCGTGAGCGATTGGCCGGTCAGTGTCTTCGGGGCCACAGCGACTCCCGTGCGACCGTGATTCAGCACGCCGGTTGGCAGCGTGTAGATGATCTCTTCACCACCCGAGATCGGGGGCGAGATACCGCCATGATGACCGACGCGCGAGAAGAACGAGGCGAAGCCGTAGAAGTCATCCTGGCTCCAAACCTCGAATGGATGATGGTGACACTTCGCGCATTCGAGCCTCACGCCGAGAAACAGTTGGCTGACGGAGGCACCGATCTCCACGGTCGTCGGGCGATCGCGAAAGATCACCGTCGCCCCGTCTCGGAATGTGCTCCCTTGAGCCGTGACCAACTCACGCACGAACTGGTCGTAAGGCATGTTTCTGCGGAAGGCCTCTCGCAACCACGAGTCCAGATTCCAGACCGCCTTGATCCCGACGCGATACGGATTGGGGCGAAGCAAGTCGGCCCACTTGTTGGCCCAGAAGTCGGCGTACTCGGGACGTTGCAGAAGTTGATCGACGAGCTGTTGGCGTTTATCGGAACGGTTGTCGGCCAGGAACGCTCGCGTCTCAGTTGGGGTCGGCAAGCGACCGATCACGCGCAGGAAAGCCCGCCGGTGAAAGGTCGCATCGTTAGTCGTGGGCGACGGCAACATCCCGAGCAGCTTGAGCTTTTTCCACACGAGACCGTCGATCTCGTTCTGCTGAGGCAGCGTGGCGTAAACCTCATCCGCCACGACGCCCGGCAGCGGGATTGTGATCGCACAGACGGCAATGTGATTCATGTACCGCGCCATGATCGCGGTCTCACCCGGCAGCGAACCGGCTTGAACTTGCCCTTCACCACTGATCGCGACGACGGCGCGATCGTTCGACTGAAAGGCACTCCCGTCAGTGACATCGCGGCGGGCACCGTTCGAGTACTCGGCGACCACACGCAGCGCGAAACTTTCCTTGGGGGTGAGGCTGCGATTCGCGGGTTCGACCACGACACGCACAATTTTCGGAGCGTCGGCGGGTGTACGCGGTGCGCCGCTGAGCAGCCACGCGCTGATGAGTTCGTAGTGCGGCGTTCCGGGAGCGAACCGCGATCCGCCGCCATGAGGGACTTGGCCTGTCGCCTTCCGCAACAAAAGACTCGTCGCAGGAGAGGCCGAGAAAACGCGACGGCCTCGCCCCTCATTGACCAGCGCCGCGTAGTCCATGTCCGAGTCGAAGCCGAGCAGTGACAACGCGAATCCATTCTGACCGCGTGACTTCCCGTGACACGCTCCCGCATTGCAGCCGAAGCGAGTCAACAGCGGCTGGATGTCTGACTCGAAAGTGACTGCGCTTTGTGGTTCCGCCGCGAACAGTTCGGCTCGCGCGAATGACAGCCCGAACGTCACCGTCAGCAGTAGCAAAGCGGCGAACTGTGAGCCATGTCGAAACATCAGAGCTTTCTCAAAAACAGACGCGAGTCAAAGAAACATACTACAGCCAGAGGCCGCCCGAGCAAGCGGCGCACGGCGGACACATCGATTCTTCCCGCCGTATCTGGGTGCGTCAACCTCAAGGAGAAAGCTGATACGGACCATCGCATCAATCGCTCTCAGAATTTGGTGAGCCGGGTGCCGTGAGGCCCCAGACTTTGTGACCTAGGTGTCTGTCCGGAAAGTCGAAGGCCATACCTTCCGTAGGGTGGGCACTGCCCACCATCAACGACTACGGGTATCCGGACAGACACCTAGAGACGATCCAGAAAGGAGCGGCTTGTTTTCGGGGGTGCCACGGCCAACAGATCGTGCAGGTTGCAGCAAAATTGCTTTCATCCGTGGTCCGGCTTTGCATCCGTGCGGTCTCTTGGCTTTGAACAGTTGAAATCGCACGGATGGTAAAGCCGGGGCACGAATCATGAGGGAAGAGGAGCTCAGGATTGGCGCATCAATCACGGTCGTGAATGGGGGAGCCGAAATTATCAGTGGGATAACGCCTGTTGTTGATAAGTCGATCCTGACGGCTTCCCGCAATCCGGGAGGGTCAGCAGAATTCGAAATGCGGTGGGACTCTCTCGCCAACCCGCGCCCTCGCAGAAGGATGGGAGCGTGGGGCGGAAACGGGGATCACGAGTTCGCGGCGGCCCTCAATTTTCTGCGGGCAGGTCCGCCTGTCTGGCATCAGTTCGGGGCAGTCTGTAGGGTGTCGCCCCCGTTGGGCGCGCCATCCCGGTAGAGGTGCTGGAAGTCGTCGGTCTCCCCTTATGACAGGGCTGGTCCGCACGAGGGACTGGGGTTACGGGACAAGTCATTGGCGTCACGAGTCGATCGGGATTGCAAGCCTGTTAAAAAACGTCGGGTGAGCCTCTGACTTGCACCTTGCCTAACGGGATTCACGGGCCAGCGGGAAGCGGACCCGACGTTTTATAACTGGTGATTACGGGCTGACCGGATCAGCAGCCGACCGGTTTACGAACTCACATCAACTAGAGGTTGTCGCGGCATTATGGAAGCTGGAATCGTCGGTCTGCCCAACGTTGGCAAAAGCACTCTGTTCAATGCCCTTACCAGTTCCAAGTCGGCCCAAAGCGCGAACTATCCGTTCTGCACGATCGAGCCGAACGAGGGTGTGGTCAGCGTTCCCGATGATCGGCTGCGACGGATCAGCCTGCACATCGTCCCCAAGAAGCTGGTCCCGGCGGCGCTCAAGCTGGTCGATATCGCCGGGATCGTGAAGGGGGCGAGCGAAGGGCAGGGGTTGGGGAACAAGTTCCTCACGCATATCCGTGAGGTCGATGCGATCCTGCAAGTCGTGCGTTGTTTTGAAGACCCCGATGTGATCCACGTCACCGGCAAAGTGAACCCCGTATCAGACATTGAGACCATCGAAATCGAGTTGATGCTGGCTGATATCCAGACCTTGGACAACGCCCTCTCCAAAGCCGAGCGGACGGCCAAGAGTGGCGACAAGGACGCGAAGCTGCGCGTGGAGGTGATCCGCAAATGTCTGGCTCATCTCGCCACCGATGAACCGCTGCGCAAGCTGACGTTCGAGGAAGGTGAGGCGAAGGTAGTCTCCAGCTTCGGCCTGATGACGGCGAAGCCGATCCTGTACGTGGCCAACGTCGATGAAAACGACCTCGCGGGGCAGGGGCCGCTGGTGCAACAGGTGCGGGACTTTGCGGCCAAGATCGGTGCTTCGGTCGTGCCGGTCTGCGCGAAGCTCGAAGCAGAGATTGCCGAGTTGGACGAAGCGGATCGCGCCGAAATGCTGGCCGGAGCCGGACTGGCCGAACCGTCGCTCGCCGCACTCGCACGCGAGACATATCGCGTGCTGGGCTATCACAGCTACTTCACCGCCGGTGAGATGGAAGTGCGGGCGTGGACGATCCCCATCGGAGCGACCGCGCCGCAAGCGGCCGGTGTAATTCACACCGACTTTGAGAAGGGCTTTATCCGCGCCGAAATCTACACGCTGAATGATCTCGAAACATATAAGACCGAGAAAGATATCCGGCAGGCAGGCAAGCTGCGCGTCGAGGGAAAAGCCTACGTCATGCAGGACGGGGATATCTGTCACTTCTTGTTCAATTAGAGCCAGCACATCAATCCGTGTCGTGACATGACGAAAACCAGCCGTAGCATGGACGCCTCGTCCGTGCAGCCTATTTCCAGTGAGAGCTGCAACGGGGCGCACGGACGAGGCGTCCATGCTACGACAGTAATTGATGCGACGATCCTGATTGCGACGGTCAGACTTCTTTCTGAGGCGACCGGCAGGAGTTCGCAGGCCAGCCGTAGAAAAGTAGGGTGCGTGCAGCAAGGCGGAACGCACCATGTCAGACCTGCAAAGGTTCCCAAAATGGTGTGTTCCGCATTGCTGCACACACCCTGCCCTGATAGCGACGGCTTCCTCAGTATCGCCACGAACTTGCTCGATGTCCGCGCCGGGGTGGCTCTGCATTAGCGGCCTCATCCACACTTAAGAGTGCCACTGCTGCGGAGTCTGCGGAGAAGCCGTGTTCTTCGCGACGTTGACCAACATCGGCACTGCTTCTCCGCAGACTCCGAAGCAGTGGCACGGCTACTCCGGTTTGGCAGCGGAAGCAGGGCCACCCAGCCCTGACAGCAAGACATCACTTGTCGAAGCGGAAGTCGCGCAGTTTTTCGTAGAGTTCTGTCAGGCGGGCCATCGTCTCGGGGGAGTTCAGGACGGGATCGGGCGAGACATTGTGGAGGGCCGCGAGTTCCTTCACGAGCCGTTCCGGTTCGGTCTCGGCGAAGAGGGCGATGAAAAAGATCGGCCGATCCGATTTCTCGCTCGCAGGCATCAGCAGGAATGATTCTTGAAGTGCCATCGAATCCTCCGCCTCCCGCAACACCCAGCACGCATCCGGCTGAGCCGGAAACCACTCGTCCATGCACCACTCTTCGTGGGCATACCCATCAATGTCGAGGCTGTCACTCTCTCGTTTGGTCGATGCCCAGACCATCGGAGTTGGAAGCAGTAACTCGGCGTGCTGATTGATACGTGGTTGATAGGCCTTGCAGGTCAATGGACGCATATAAGGGGACACTAGACCTGCAACACCTCCCTGCACCGAGTGCCTGTCGCGCTTCGGACCATTTCCATCAAGCAAACTGTAGGCGAGAAAAGTTCTCGTACTCCCCTCGTTCTCAACGGACACCCACCGCAGACGTTGATTTTTAACTGAAACGGGAGTTGTGATGATTTCACCCAGTAAAGTAGCTCCCGGCTTTCCCCCGAGTCGAAGCCGTTCGAGAGAGTCCTCCAACTGTCCGCTTGAAAATTTATACTTTGGTGTGACGACAACTTTTCCCATGTTGAGAAAATAACCGGAATCGTAACCAGTTAAATAAAGATCCCAAGATGGAATGAACGACCCAAAAGGAGGAGCCGGCACTTCATGTGGGAAACTGGACATACTTCCGCGACGAAAGTATACTGTTCTACCATAAATAATTTTATGTAAACTATTCACACCATTTTCTTGATACACACCGCCATGCGTCCACTTAGCGGCTGCGACCCATTTCCTGACGACGTGTGGGCGAGGGTAAACTGAGAACGGGACGATGATATCTCGATCTTTAACCAAATTAATCGCATCGGGAAAAGGATCGACTCTAGTTTTCATTTCTTCGAGTTCTTCATGGTAGAATCGTCTTCGCTTGATCGGTTGAATACGTAGCGAAGTGATGACGGACTGAGCGTATTCAAACGTGACCGCTGCATACCTTGCTGGCATTTCAGTATATGAACGCATGTCAACTTCATCCGCCGCTTCGTTGCCGATCGGCGCACAGCGTTGTTCGTAGTCAGCGATTCGCTTGTATCTGACGTAAGTAACATCATTTGTCGCGAAACCCATTAGTATGCACGCAATCATGGCGCATCCACAGAGTGCTGCACCACACACTGTCCATTCGCGTGAGATGTATGTGTTTCTTAGCATGATATAATCCAATAATCTGCCGGACTATGGTACAGCCGGCTGTTCACATAAACATATCACAGAATGGCAATGGCAATGACATGGAAAAATGCAATCAGCCTGTCTAATGGGTGTTGCATTGTATGTCAGCACGGATCGTGTCGTCGAACGCCGCACAATATTGGCGTTGGCGTCACACATTCACGCGACTAAGTGGGTGGGTTATGGAAAAACTCCGTCGAAAGCTGGCGACTCATTTGGCGCTGGTGGTGCTGGCGGCACAGGCACTCCGTGTGGGAAATAATCTTTAGGATCCACGCCATACTTACGGCAGAAGTCGGCGAGCCGCCGCCTCATTGCCGGAGACTTATGCCATGCGGTATTTGCTCCAGGGCACGTTTCGATGTTGGCGTATGACTGAGACACAACTACCGAACCCGGGACCACCGTAAAACTAGAAGTTGTATACGCACTGGCGATATGCGAACGTATATACAAGTCGCACACAGCAATGCTACCGTAAGGGCCGCCAACTTCGCCTCGTGTTGTGTTTATAAACCAGTACTGGCCGTCTCTTTCAAGTCGCAAAATTACGTGCTGCGTAGCTGGCACCACCTCCCCGGTGGTTGTCGAACGCTTCATCCATGACACGACTACAAGTGATGCCCTCGCAGTTTCTGCTTGTGAAGCGAAACGCCGATGGAGATAACGCTGAACGGCGTCAGCATAATCTTCACAATCAAAATCAATCTCTATATCTGTTTCGTCAAGGAGATATAGTTCCGAGTTTATCGCGGACGTCGCGCCATTGCGATCTTGCAAGCCGCCTTTTGTGATTAAGTCTCGTAAGTAGGCATCAAACTCTTCCTTCGTCATCGGGGGCGCTGGCGCGCCAGCGGGTGGTGCTTGTTGGGTTGCTCCGTTTTGGGTTTGGGTTTGTTGAATTGAGGCGTTGAAGGGTTGGTTGCCGGAGAGTTGGTTGATGGAGGAGGCGTAGGCGGTGGCGAAGGTGACTCCGGTGGCGCTGATGGTGTTGTTGAGGGACTCGGTGAGATCGGAGACCGAGTCTTTGGCAGACTGGCTGGCGGAGATGATCGCGGTGGTGGCGGAGTGGGCGTTGTTGGCGGTCGCGTTGGCGTAGGTGAGGCCCGCTGAGGAGATGGACTGGATGGCAGTGAGGCCGTTGTTTACTTCGGCATCGGCGGCGGTTTTGGTTGTCGGGGCGACTGTGGTGATGAACGTGTTGGTATTGTTCGTCAGTGCGTCGGTCAGCGTATGGGCTGCTCCGATGGTGGCGTCGAGGGCGATCTTGGCGTGGTCGGCGAGTTCGTTCTTCCATGTCAGCCAGCCTCCGGCGACATCGTGTGCCCATTGGTTCTGGGCATCCGACACGGCCTTCGACAAAATGATGCCGATGCCCGAGCACGCCGCTTGATACGTGAGCTGCGCGATCTGGCAGTCTGCTAGAGACACGGCCCCAGGTTCGCCGACGGAACCGGCCCAATCGCCCCACGCCGTCGCCTCGGCGCTGAATCGGGCGATCCGCGCGTCGGACTGGGCTTCCATCAGGGACTTGAAGTACTCGGTGTAGGCATCGCCCATCGCGAGGTAGTACGTCTTCGCCAGATCGTTGAGGGCGTGTGTCAGCGAGTCAGCCGCATCGGCATCGGCACTCGATTGATCTGCCAAAGCGGAGTTGATGGCGAGTGACTTCGTGAGCTGCGCAGCCGCTACCGCCAGAGCCTGGGTTTGTGCGAGGGAGTTCAGTTCAACCTGATGCGACGCTTCGGCCGACGAGTCGTTGTTCAGCCGTGTCTGTTTGGCGGCGTTGGAATCAGCCTGCAAGGTCTGGGCGGCATCAGCACTGCTCACGTGTTGCGCCACGCTCGCGGCATTGAGGTCATGTTCGTAGGTGTTTTGAGAAGCAGCATCGCTATTGGCGCGCGTCTGGTACGCGGTCGCCTCCAGCATGATCTGTGCGGCGTAGGCACCTCCCACCGCTGACATATAGTCTTGAAGAGCGTCGTCGATGTCACCGGTGCTGGAGCCGGGATCATTGGCCACCGTGTCGTAGGCCACTTCGGAGGTGGCGACCAGTGCATCGAGGATCAACTGTCCGGCGGAGACGGTGCTGTTGTAGGTCGCGGCGTGGCTCGCCAACGCCCCTTGTAGAGTGCTCAATGCACCGGCGATGGCTGCGTTGTAAGTAGCTTGAGCGGCAGCGATGGCACTCGCGTGGGCGTCACTCGCTGCGGACAGGTCGGAACCTTCCGACGCCATGTTGGCCAGTTGTGCTTCAAACGCGGTCAATGACGCCGCGTCCGCTCCCGCCGTGTAATCGGCGGCGCTGGTGGCGAGTGCGGCGGCGTAGTCGGCTTGGGCAGTTGCCTCGGCGGCTACGTAGTCAGCCTGCGCTGTGGCGACTGCGGCGGAGTAACTGGCCTGCGCGGGAAGCTCGCCCGACTGATAGTCCGACCGTGCGGTGTCACTCGCCGATTCATACGTGGCGAGCGCACTGGAGCGGGCTGCTTCCAAAGCCGTCTGTGCGGCGAGTACCGCAGCTTGGAACGTCGAATCCGTCCACGGGTCGAAAAACGTCCAGGCGTTAATACCTCCACTCGAACCAGCACTTGCCGCCGCAACGGCGACGAGTGCGCCTTGAAGCGTGGCGTAGGCTGCGGCCACCGCTGCGTCGTTCGTTGCCTGAGCATCGGTCACGGTCGTCGCTCTGGTGGCGTTCGCGCCGTTGATCACTCCTTGGTAGGTCGCACGCGAGGCGGTGTCAGCGGAACTCGCCGTCTGCCCGGCCGAAGAAACCGTCGAGTTGTATGTGTTTTGTGCGGCCAGATTATTGGCAGCTTCAGCGGTGGTGGCAGCCGCCTCCGCATTGGATGCGGTCAGTAGGGTCGCCTGATCCGCGCTGTTCATGGCCGAGATCGCACCGGCTTCCGCCGAGTCCATCGTCGCCAGCGCGGCCTGATTGCTGAGGGCCGCGCCACTCGACGCCGCCTGCACCGCCAAGTCATACAGATCGACGACTGCTTGGACCGCGATCTCCGTCGCCGCTTCCGCCGCGTCGATCGCTTGCTGGTAGCCGTCTTCCGCGCCGGTCAGTTGCGACAGCAGCGCATTAAAAACCGGATTGGTCGAGCCGTTCGTCGTTCCACCGCCTGATGTCCCGTTGCCGGTGAAGACGTTGTTATTGGAAGTCCCGCTCCCGGTCGTTCCGCCACCCGATGAAGTGGAATTTGAACCCGCTGTACCAGCCCCGCTGGAATTCGATGACGATGAGTTTGAAGTTCCGCTGTTCGACGAATTGCCGGTCATTATTCCCGTCGTCGTGTTGGAACCACCGGTCGAAGTGGCGGTCGTTCCCGATGAGCCGCCGGTTGTTCCTGGCGAAGCCATCCCCGAGGCACCGGTCGTCGCCCCTCCAATGTTCATCGATGGGCCGGTCGAAGTTCCCGTGGACATACTGGAACTTCCCGTGGGAGTGGTCGCACCTCCCATTGAACCGCCGGATGTCCCTGACGAAGTCGTCCCCGCGGGATTGGTCGTCGTTGTCCCCGAACCGGGCGATGATCCCGCTCCGGGCGCTGCTCCGGGCCCGCCGCTGCTCGATCCGGTTCCCTGTCCCGAACCGCTTGAAGTCGCAGACGGGATTGTGACGGTGACGGTCGCGGTTTCCGAACTGACTCGGTGTAGGTGAACGACTGGTCGCCCGTGAAGCCGAACTCGGGCATGAACCAGAGCGTGGGGCGATCGCTCGCCGGATTGTGGTGGACGATCACCATGCCATGCGCGGCGGAACCGACCGCGCTGATGTTCATCGCCCCGGCATCGCTCTCATCGTTGGCGAGAACATCCAACTCGATGACCGCGATGCCGGACGACATCGGGGCCTGCATCGCGAACTGCATCGCGAACGAATCGTCCGCCACCGACAGGCCGCTCATCACGCGGCGGGGCTCCAAAACCTCGATCATGGCCGGGACAGCGGATAGGCGCGTAGCACGCCCTCGCAGTTGACGACTCGGCCTCCCCCCCCCCGGTTGCCCAAACTGAACAGACGCGCCGCGAAACGACCAAGCCAATTGGTTCTCGACATGACAGGGATTCCTTCGGAGAGAGGGGATTTGTAGGGAGAGTCGGAAAGAGATGCTGCTCGACGTGAACTACTGCTTGAACGGACGCACGTGAAGTCGCAGTGCAAAACAGTCTCGGACCAGAACGCCCGTTAACACCGGTTCAGAACGACCCGACGGCGAGAACCCTACCCATGCCGCACAAATCAAAGCAACCCCGTAGGTCGAAGATTTTTCAAGCTGCTCGCCGGGGAGAGACGGCTTCGTCAGTTGGAAAATCTCGGTCATGCAATGACTAAGCTACGCATCACGAATGACCGCAGGGTGGGCTGGGTGGCCGTGCTTGAGTGGTCTAATAACCTTGGATGTGCCACTGCTTCGGAGTCCTCGGAGAAGCAGTGCGTCTGGTGAACCGGCACGCGAAGAACACTGCTTCTCCGAGGACTCCGAAGCAGTGGCACACCTCAACGTGTCAAGCAGGGCCACCCCGCCTGAGTGACGCTGCCGAACCGCCCGCATGGCGCGAGGGGCTCTTCAACTCGGTCGATCAGATTCCACGCGAACCGCGCGTGGGCTGGCTCGCCCTCAGCGTGTCACTGCTGAATCGTGGTGTTGCGACGCGAGAACTCGACCACGCGAGATTCTCCGGTCGCGAGCCGTTTCTGAACTGGTTGTCCGAGCGGGAACCGGTGGCACTCGTGGGAACTTCGATCTTGGTCTATCGGTTGACGCCAGCCGACATTCTCAATTGGAATACAACTGCCGAGTCAGCGCGCGGCGACTGGAAATGACCGAACCAACGGCCGCACTCAGGGAGGAAGGGAGAGCCATCCCCCTCGGGAACTCAGGGCGGCTCCGCTCCTGAGGCGACCGGCAGGAGTTCGCAGCCCGGACTTCGGTGATTCCTCAGTGGCCGCTCGCCAGAGGACAGAGCCTGATCGCGTGGAGAAACGGCGACAGTGGCGTGGCCCTTTCGCTGCGCGTCGCTCTGCGCAACTCACTTCTGGCCGTTCCATTGGAAATGTCACTTTTCTCGTTGAGCCCGCCTACCTCGCGACGTTCTAACTCCTGTCGGTCATAGCACCGGCGGTCTCTACACAAATCGACAGACCATGCCGCCACGGCGTGGCGACCGAGTAAAGCCTAGGGCGATAGCCCTAGGTCTGGAGGGATGAGAGAATCCAGCCCCAGAGGGGCGACCTGATCGAACGGGTAATGTCAGTTGAGATCGTCCCTCCGGGGCTGGGTTTCTCTGCATCATCGCGACCGGGGGTGATCACCCCCGGCTTGACGAGGTCGTCCCTCCGGGACTTGTGTAGAGACCAATGGTTATAGAACTGGCGGTCGAGTTCACTTGGGTGGTCCAAGTTGTTCGATCTCGCGCTGTGACTTGTACTGCGTGCGGTCTGATGAAACGCGTGTTCAGCGGAGACGGCTAGGCAAGTCTCATGGAACACGCGGTTCCCTCAGCCGCATGACGATGAAACCTCGTTTACCGAAGGGAGACTGGCGATGAAGACTTGGAAACGTTGTGTGGCTGGTGTGTGTGCCTTGTTGGTCGGAGCGACACGAGTCACGGCATCCGATGTTGTGATCGACTGGAACAACGTCTTGTTGGACACGATCCGCGCCACGGGTGGTCCGCCGTGCCCAATCTCTCGCACGCAGGCGCTGGTTCATACCGCGATCTATGACGCGGTGAATTCGATAGATCGACTGCACGAACCCTACCTTGATTTCATCGACGCCCCCGCAGGTGTTTCGGCGGATGCGGCAGCGGCGGCGGCGGCTCATCGCGTGTTGACGACGCTGCTCCCGGCGCGGACCGCGATCTACGACGCCGCTTTGGCCGCATCACTCGCGAGTGTTCCGGACGGTGCCGGCGAAACAGACGGTGTGACGCTGGGCCAAACGGCAGCAGATGCCATTTTGTATGAGCGGTCCAACGACGGGACTCAGAACAATCCGCCGTATGTCATCGGCACGAATCCCGGCGACTGGCGTCCCACGTTTCCCGACTACACGAGTTCCCCGTTCAATCCCAGCTGGGGCAATTGCGCTCCTTGGGTCCTGTTCGCCGGAGACCAGTTTCGCCCGACCGGTCCGCTCGGCATGAAGCAGATGAACTCTCTATTGGCCTCACGCGGGTACGCGGATCAGGTCAACGAGGTGAAGGCGATCGGTTCGCGGAAGAGCAAGTCACGAACGGCCGAACAAACGCGCATCGCCTTCTTCTGGGCGAACGATGTGAACGGCACCTACAAGCCGCCGGGTCATCTCAACTCCATCACGCAGGTGGTCTCGCGCGATCGTCGGTTGAAGATGGTCGAGAACGCGCGACTGTTCGCGCTCATCAATCTGGCGATGGGAGACGCCGGAATCGTGGCGTGGGATGCGAAGTACAACACGAGCATTGATCTCTGGCGTCCGATCACCGCCATCCGCTTGGCCGGAACCGACGCGAACTCGCGCACGGTGCCCGATCCGAAGTGGGAGCCGCTCAACCCCTTCACGCCGCCGTTCCCCGCTTACATTTCGGGTCATGCCGCGTTCGGTGCCGCTCACGCTGCGGTGATGGCGAGCTATTTCGGAACCGACGATGTGACGTTCACCATCACGTCCGAAGACCCGTTCTATGCGGGCTTGGGAGGCGGTTCGCGCACGTATACAAAATTCTCGGCGGCGGCTTGGGAGAACGCGATCAGTCGGATCTATCTCGGCGTTCACTATCGCTTCGATGCGACGGACGGGAACCGTGCCGGAACAGACTTGGGCAAGTACGTCGCTCGCAACTGCCTCAGACCGATCTCGCGCGCCGACATGGATGGCAACGGTGCGGTGACAATGGCAGACCTGGCCGAATTCACGAGCGCCTACGCCAATGGACAATGTGCTGCGGACATGGATGGCAACGGCGTCGTCGATTCCCTCGACCTTGCCCAGTTCATGCTGGTCTACACCACGGGGACGTGTGGCGGCTGATCGCTCCTCAGTGATTGTTCACCGGGAAGCCTCAAGCCCGTGATACTTCACGCGGTCTAGAGCACTTGGAGAGTTGGTTTGCAGTGTTGTAGCCACGCTCGCCAGAGCGTGGAGGGGAGCGAACAACCACCTTCTGGCGAAGGTGGCTACTGAA
>JAYVOX010000428.1:0-5439 GCA_043757695.1 Schlesneria sp. | reverse complement strand
AGAACTGCTCGGGAAGATGATCGTCGTACCAACGACTGAACCGTGAGCGGCCGGTGTTGCTCAACCGACGGCTATCTGCGGCGAATGACGACGCGCTGATTCCGCTGTGGGGACTGCGGCTGTTGTCCTCGGTTCGCCTTTTCCCATTGCTGCGAGCCGTAGTTGATGCCGCTCATGTTGTAGCCTCGGAAAGGGTTGCGAGGGCTGATGGTGTCGGCTTGCACGACGGAGGTCTCAAATGCAAGGACAACGGCGATCAACAACAACCCGGTGCGTGTGTGAGCCATGTCGGTACTCTCCTTATTCAATGAGGGACGGCATTCGATGTTGGACTGTGCGAGTCAGCAGCGGACCTGTGAAGACGAACTCGCTCGACTGCGGTCGCATTGTAAGCGAGGCAACACGTATCGCGCACTATTTGTCGTGCGAGATTCTGACGTGACCATCCTCTCCGTCCGTGGTCCCGGCCCGCCACCGGTGACTCCCGACGAGCTTCGAGTTTAGATAGCATCCGCCGCAGTGTTTTGATCGGCATGTTGATCGGCGCAGTAGCCAGCCAACACGATCACCACGCCCTTCGCAGAGCCTCAGAGCGTGCCACCCGTCCGCCGGGGAGATCAGACGCAAACCCACCGCCCGCGAAGCTGGAGCTTCAAAGCCAAGCGTTCCCAAGCCGGAGCTTGGGAACGAGACTCAACGAGACTCAAAAGCCGATGAAATTCGGGGACTTGACAGATTCAATACGACTGGAGAACTCGTCAATGGAACCGCTAATTGTCGTGGGGGTATCTTGGCTCGTGTGTGCAGTGCTCGGGGGAATGATTGGTGCGAGTAAGCAAGCAGGGGGGCACCGGCTTTTTTCTCGGCCTGCTGTTCGGTCCGCTCGGTGTGATTGCTGCGTTCGCAACAGATGGTCGATCGTCCTGTTCGCGTTGTGGTGGGCGGCTGAACGGCCAACCCGAAGTGTGCCAGCATTGTGGCGCAACGATTAAACGGGATCAGCTCTTTGCAGAAGAGTCACCCCAGCCGGAGTCGTCCGCAGCCGATCGGTCCGTGAAATGTCCATCGTGTGGTGTGGTGGTTTCCAATACAAAACACATCAAACTTGGTTCGACGTGGAAATGCCCAATTTGTGCAACAACCATGCTACTTCGCAGGTAGAGTTCTTCCTCGTTCACCAAGCTCCGGGAGGTGGCCGTGCTTGGGAGTAAAAAGAGGCGGGACCATTTTTGCGGAGCATCCCAAGGCGTCACGGTTGTTTTGAGTGGCAGAAGGCACGGAAAGATTGACCCATGAGTTCAACCATCCCAGCACCGGTACGAACGAACATTGAAAGTCAGCCCAGCGTTTGCGGCGGTCAGCCGTGCATTGCGGGGACGCGGATTCGCGTGCAAGACATCTTCGTTTGGCATGAATTGCAGGGACAGTCGGCGGACGAAATCGTGTCTCGGTTTCCGCAACTCGCGATGGCGGACGTCTACGCCGCGCTGGCGTACTACTGGGACCACCGCGACGAGATTCAACGTGATATGCAGGCCGAGTCGGATTTGGTGACCCGCCTGCGTCAGCAGTCGGCTTCACCTCTCGCCGAAAAACTGGCTGCCACGAATGGCTAGGACAATCCGCTTCCATCTCGACGAACACATTGACTCCGCCGTTGCGGAGGGACTGCGACGGCGCGGAGTCGATGTCAGCACGACGGCGGAGCGGAATCTCGTCGGTCGGGATGACGAAATCCACTGGCAGCTTGTGGTGTCCGAGCAGCGAGTGCTCGTCACGAACGACTCGGACTTTCTCAACCTTCACGATCAAGGCCGCCCGCATTGGGGCATCGCCTACTGCCATCAACAAAGTCGAACCATCGGCCAGTTGATCCACACGTTGGAACTCGTCTGGGAAGTGCTCGAACCCGGCGACATGCAAAATCGCGTCGAGTATCTGTGATGGCATAACAATGCCGCGTGATGCCGGGGTCGGTGGGCCGGCGCTCGAAGCGAGCTTGTCCCACCCTACGCGACGACACGACTTCATAAGGAACTTGACTCGTTCCCAAGCTCCAGCTTCTTTTTCTCGTTCCCAAGCTCCAGCTTGGGAACGGCCTCTTCCAAGCTCCAGCTTGGCGAGCAGCCTGCGGCCGTATGAAATGAACGCCAACTCGAAGCTCGTGAAGCTGGAGCTTCAAAGGCGTGCGTTCCCAAGCTGGAGCTTGGGAACGAGACTGCGAACGAGACTGCGAACGAGACTGCGAACGAGACTGCGAACGAGACTGCGAACGAGACTGCGAACGAGACTGCGAACGAGACTGCGAACTCGACTGCGAACTCGACTGCGAACTCGACTGCGATCAAGATTGTGATCGAACAGACTGTTACTCAGGACACCGATAGACCATGACCACCGCTCTCGACTCTCTCCTTGATTCCGCCGATGCCACGTTGTGGGAGGTCGTCTCGAAAGGGGACGGTCCGGCGGGGGAGTTGCCTTTGACGGAGGAGATGCTGCTCAACTCGCCGTCGGGGGATTTGTTTGGGTTGACGCAGAATGCCGGGATGGGGTGGAATCCTTCGCAGCTTTTACGGAAGCAGTTTCTGATTCTCAGCACGCAGGGAGGGATTCGCGGTGAGGACGGCAAGCCGATTGCGCTTGGGTATCACACGGGGCATTACGAAGTCGGGCTGCTGATGCGGGCGGCGGCCGAGGAGTTGGATCGACTCGAAACGCTGCCGTTTGCTGCTTACGTCAGCGATCCCTGCGACGGGCGGACTCAGGGGACGGTCGGGATGATGGACAGTCTGGCCTACCGCAACGATGCGGCGGTCGTGTTGAAGCGGCTCATTCGGTCGCTGCCCACGCGGCGCGGAGTCATTGGCGTGGCGACGTGCGACAAGGGACTGCCCGCGATGATGATGGCCCTCGCAGCGCAGCAGGACCTGCCGTGCGTGATCGTTCCTGGCGGTGTCACGCTCCCTCCCGCGACGGGCGAGGACGCGGGGAAGGTCCAGACGATCGGTGCCCGCTTCGCGCACGGTGAGATCACGCTCGAAGAGGCCGCCGAGGCGGGATGCCGCGCGTGTGGCTCGCCGGGTGGAGGCTGTCAGTTCCTCGGCACGGCGGCGACATCGCAGGTGGTGGCCGAAGCGTTGGGGATGGCGCTGCCGCACTCGGCCCTCGCGCCGTCGGGCCAGCCGATCTGGCTCGACGCCGCGCGACGTTCCGCCCGCGCCGTCGTCGAAATGGAACGACTCGGCAAGACGATGCGCGACGTGCTGACACTGGACTCGCTGCACAACGCGATGACTGTCTTCGCGGCCTGCGGAGGCTCAACGAATCTGTTGCTGCACATTCCGGCCATCGCCTTCGAGGCCAAGCTGACTCGCCCGACGGTCGATGACTGGAGCCGCATCAACCGCCAGGTGCCGAGGCTGGTTGACTGCCTGCCCAATGGCCCGGTCGGCCATCCCACCGTGAGGTTCTTCCTCGCGGGAGGCGTCCCCGAACTGATGCTGCATCTGCGCACGCTCGGGCTGCTGAAGCTGGATGCCATGACCGTGGCGGGGCGACGATTGGGCGATGTCCTCGAATGGTGGGAGCGTTCCGAACGTCGAACACGACTGCGCGAGTTGCTCGTCGCGCGAGACGGCGTCGATCCCGATTCAGTCATCATGTCGCCGCCGGTTGCACTGGAAAGAGGACTCACGAGCACCGTCACCTTCCCGCTGGGCAACATCGCGCCGGAAGGCTCGGTCATCAAGAGCACGGCGATCGACAAGTCGGTGATCGACCCCGATGGAATCTATCGCAAGACAGGGCCGGCGCGCGTCTTCACCTCGGAGCGGGATGCGATTGCGGCGGTGAAAGGGAAGGGAAAGCCAGCGGAGAAGCAGAAAGGCAGAACCCCTCACCCTAACCCTCTCCCGACCACCGAAGCGGCGGTGCCCGAGGCGAGGGGCGAGGGGACAAGCAAAGAATCTCTTGTCGGTGACCGTCAACCTTCAACCCTCGCCCATCAACCCAACCTGACGCCGATCAAAGAAGGTGACATCATCGTGCTGATGTGCCGCGGCCCGCTTGGCTGCGGCATGGAGGAGACTTATCAAATCACTTCGGCCCTGCGTTATCTGCCGTTTGGAAAACACGTCGCGCTGATTACTGACGCGAGGTTCTCGGGCGTATCGACCGGCGCGTGCATCGGCCACGTTGGTCCCGAGGCGCTCGACGGCGGGCCGATTGGCAAGCTGCGAGATGGCGATCTGATTCGTATCGAAATCGACACTCGCAATCTGACGGGGACGGTCAACTTCATTGGCACTCGCGAAGGTGAGGTCACTCCCGAGGAGGGAGCCGACATTCTCGCTGAGCGATCCCCCGCGCAACCACTTCACTGCGATCCCAAGCTCCCCCCCGAAACGCGACTGTGGGCACTGCTTCAACGCGCTGGCGGCGGCACGTGGGCGGGCTGTGTCTACGATGTGGACAAGATCGCCGAGGCACTCGACTCACAACTGCGGAAGTGATGAGTCGAGTCACTCGTTTGCCGTCCGCTTCTAGTTAGACTGGCGAGCCGGACAGCTTCAGCCTGTTGCGTTGGTTCAAGACGTTTGTGGTTCTCGACGAAAGGGCGAGCGGTATGGCGACTGTGGATTACACGTGTGTCTGCGGGAAACAGATGCGGTTCAAAGGGGAACACGCGGGCAAGCGGACGAAGTGTCCCGATTGCGAGGCGACGATTGTCGTGCCTGCATCGGAGGCTGACGACGCGGAAGATTACGACCCAGACGGCGATGATGAGACAACGACGATAGCTCGTGAGCCATCGTCGATTACGCGCGTCACGGGGCGGCGGGCTGTGGCTTCGTTCGGCGGACAGATCGTGCCCTCGATGTTTGGGACCACGACGTTGGAACTTGAGGGATCGCGTTTGATTGAAACCACGGAAGGCGTTCTCTCGAAGCGTTACGCGGAACTGTTGCTGACGGAAGTCGATTCCGCCGAGATGCGAATCCAGCCGAATCCCGCGCTGTTGGGAGCAAGCCTCGCCCTGCTGCCGTTGTACGGCTTGGGGCTGGCTGTGCTGCCGTTCTATTTCTTCGTGAAGTACCGGTTCCTCATCATTCACAGTGGCAACAACACGACCATCGTGGCCGTCACCGGGAAGGAAGAACCGTTTCGAGACTTCATGCACAACGTCCTGACCGCAGCGGAAGCGACCAAGCACCGGCGTTGAAGTGATGCGAGACTGGAATCCGCTCGCGGAATGCCACGAATCGCAGCTGAGCAGCCCGTTGAAAAAGTTCTTGATCAGAATCTCGCGTGTTTCTCGCGGCTCGGCGGGAGCCTCGCCCTAGGCTGCGCAAAACTTGGGGTTTTGGCAAAGGATGTTTGCGGAGAGGATTGGGGGGAACTGTTTCGGGGTGAGTGTGGGTGGGGCTTCAAGGAGGA
>JAYVOX010000427.1:0-5461 GCA_043757695.1 Schlesneria sp. | reverse complement strand
GATTCGATCATCACCCTCTCGACACCGCGCCACCTGGCACCGCCGGTCTCTCGCACCACCCGAGACCGGCGGTGTCGGCGTTCTTTGGGGTGAGGTCGAGCGTAGTGGACGGCAAAGGGGGATCAGCGCCAGGTGAAGGCTTCACCGGTTAACCGCTCGAAGGCTTCGACGTATTTGGCTCGGGTCCGTTCGATGACCTCAGCGGGGAGCACTGGCGGCGGGCTGTTCTTGTCCCACGTGGTCGATTCGAGCCAGTTGCGTACGAACTGTTTGTCGTAGCTCGGCGGGCTGCTGCCGGGAGCGTATTGATCGGCGGGCCAGAAGCGCGAGCTGTCGGGTGTGAGGACTTCGTCGATGAGGAGGATGCGATCTTCGAACGATCCAAATTCAAACTTGGTGTCGGCGAGGATGATGCCGCGAGAGCGAGTGAAGTCGGCCGCCTTCGTGTAGACGTGGAGGCTCAAGTCGCGCAGCGCGGTGGCTCGTTCGAGACCGACGATCTCGGTCATGCGCTCGAATGAGATGTTCTCGTCATGCCCGGTCGCGGCTTTGCTGGCCGGGGTGAAGATCGGTTCGGGAAGTGGGTCACTCTCACGGAGACCGGCGGGGAGTTTGAGGCCGCACACAGTTTGAGTTGCTTGATACTCCTTCCAACCAGAGCCAGCGAGGAATCCGCGCACGACGCATTCGACCGGAAAGACGCTGGTCTTCGTGACGACCATGCTGCGACCATCGAGTTCGTCACGTTTGGTCTCGACTGGAAGCGGGACATCACTCGGGTTCATGCTGAGTAGATGGTGGGGAACGTCGAGAAAGCCGAACCAAAATCGGCTGAGTTGCGTGAGGACTCGCCCTTTATCAGGGATGCCACTCGGCAGAATCCAGTCGAACGCGCTAATGCGGTCGGTGGCGACAAAGAGGAGCCGATCACCGAACTCATAGACATCGCGCACCTTGCCGCGCGTCGGTGTTTGGCCGGGAATCGAGCTTTGAAGCAGAGGGATCGCAGACCGTGCGGGCATAATGTGACTTGCAAGAGTGTCAAACGCGGCGGCGTTATTCGGGGCGTGAAGGAACGGCGGGCGAGCCTATCACTGGGGCGTTTGTTGAACAACCCGACACGCATTACTACACTCCTGCGAGTTTTCTCGCGACTCCGTGAAGCCAATTTGGAGTGGTCGTTCGCAGGTGCTATCTCGTGTCCGTGTTTGGTGGGTGATTTGATTTTCAACGGTCTCATCGAGCAAGTCCCTTCCTCGCTTGACACACCTCTGTTTGATGCAGGCCCCCGATGTTCTTGATCGCGTTTTCCGCCACCTGCCACACACATAAGGGCCGTTCATGGGCCTGATTCGCTTTACCGTTCATCCGGCGTCGCTCATTGATGACTTGCCGGAGGCGTACCGTGGCTACCTGACCGGTGCCGATGGCCGGGTCTTTTCGACGCGCATCGAGGTTGACGACAACATCATCGGTTGTCGGCGGATGAGTTCCGAGAGTTGCAAGTTTCATGTCGCGTGGCCGGTCCCCGGTTTCGGTCGGCCGATGATCGCGACGGCCTCGCTACCCGAACGCGAGCAACCTTACTTGCTCCCCGTGGAGTTGGCTCGCGGCAAGATCGTGCAGGTTCGGAATCAAGCTTCGCAATGGGAGCTGTCGGGGATGCGCATCCCGCCCGAGTTCGCCGAACCCTCGCGACTCGCCCATCGCGCTTTTTCGCGAGCCGCCTCCTGTCAGGGCCAGCCGGACGAAGCGACTCAACTCGCCAACGAGGCGCTCCATCATGCGTGTGTCGCCGCCGACGTGTTGACGCGCGGTTACGCCAATCAGGCATTGATTGGGCGACTGCAACGTTTTCAAGGTTTGCCAGCGTCGATCGGCTGCGAATTGCAAGGCTCGATCCCGAATGTTGACGCGAACGAGCTGTTCTCCGCCGCATTCAACTCGGCGACTGTGGCTCTCCCTTGGGCCAAGATCGAAGCAGTTGAAGGGGAGTACAACTGGGAGCCTTGCGACCGGCAACTGGAGTGGTGTGAACAACAGAAGCTGCTGGTCCGCGGTGGCTCGTTGATTGATCTCGGTCCCGGTGGTCTTCCGGCGTGGCTCGCTCGCTGGGAGCACGACATTTTCAATCTTCAAAGCTTCGTGTGCGATTTTGTGGAGACCGCGATCTCGCGGTACGTCGGCCGCATTCGCCTGTGGGAAGTTGCCGCGCGTTTGAACAGCGGCGGCGCACTGGCTCTCACCGAAGCCAGCTTGTTGACGCTGGCCGCGCGCGTGTTAGACGTAGCGCGACAGGTCGATGAAGAGGCTCAGTTACTGATTCGCGTCGATCAACCTTGGGGCGACTATCAGGCGCGCGGGCAACACCGACTGTCGCCGATGCAATTGGTCGATGCGCTGCTCCGTTCGGCCGTCGGCTTGGCGGGAGTCAACTTGGAGTTGGCGGTGGGTTATCTTCCGCGAGGCAGCGCCTACCGCGACCTGCTCGACATCTCACGGTTAATCGATGCGTGGAGTGTTCTGGGCGTGCCGATTCACGCGACGTTGGCGTGTCCGTCGAGCAGCGATGACGACGCGCTGGCCGGTCCCGAATGGGAGGTCGAACCGCGCATGTGGGCGCAGCCGTGCGATGAGGCTGGTCAAGCGGAGTGGATTGACCAAGTGCTCGAGTTGTTACTGGCCAAGCCATCAGTGGCGGGCGTGTCGCTGAGTCACTTCAGCGATGCCGATCCGCACACGTTCCCTCAAGCCGGACTGCTGCGCGCCGACGGCACGCCGAAGCTGGCCCTGGAGCGGATCATCACGCAGCGCCAGCGGCATAAGCGACGCGATTGATTCTCCTCGTCTCCTGTTCGAGTTGCCTCTCGCATTGATCTCGCCAGGCATCGTGTTGCGCGCGGTCTGCAACGCGGTGATTCCCTGTCAAATCGACGGTGTGTTGCTAAACTGCCGCCCGATCTTTGACCTCGTTCCATGACAACTCCGGAGGATGGACCAGAGTCCCGGCCCTCAATCACGGTCTGTCCTTGGATGAGCGCTTCCCTCCGCTCACCCGCCCCACTGTCCTGCCACTGTTCCGGCTGGTTTGCCATTGGCCGGTCTCTGTTTGAATTCACACGATCACCACGAAGCTAAGGATCGGTCCGATGTCCGTCAGCCCTTTCGACCCCTACGAACCGTGTCCTTGCGGCAGCGGTAAAAAGCTGAAGTTTTGCTGTCTCAGTATCGCCGATGAGATGGATCGGATTCACCGGCTGTCCACGGGGAATCAGCCTCACGTCGCGTTGCAACACTTGGAAAGCTTGGCTCGCAAGTTTCCGGCCAATCCGTGGGTCGGCACGACGCGCGCCATCATCCACTTAGAACAGGGCGATGCGCGGAGCGCACGCGATGTTTTGCGTGCGCTGATCGAACATCAGCCGGACCACGAATTCACCATCGTCCTCTTGGCGGCAGCGCTCTTTCAGGACGAAGGGATTGATGCGGCCAAGAAGGCGATTCACCGCGCATTCCAGCGCAGCGCCAAGAAGTACCCGTCGATGGTCAGCGGCTTGGCGCGAGCGATGGCTTCGATTCTGGCACATCGTCAACAAGTGATGGCCGCGCGCGAGCATCTGGGGCTGGCTTTGCGACTCGCCCCCGAGAAGCAGCGTCAGGAACTGTTCGTGCAGTTGTTGGAGTTCGACGGGGACGAAGCAATCCCCTATCCCATGCGCGGTACGCACTTGCTCCCGGCCATTGAAGGGACCGACGAGCAACAGAAGGAAATTCGGAAGGCCCAGAAGTACGCTGCGGTCGGCTGTTGGAGCACCGCAGCGGATCTGTTTCTGTTGCTCACCCGTGCCATGCCCGAATCGGCCGAAGCGTGGCATTCCGCAGGCTTGTGTCGCGTTTGGGACGGTGACGAGGCGACCGCCGCCGAAGCGCTCCATCGCGCCGCGCAGTTGTATGGCGATGTCGCTGCCGCCGTGGAATGCGAAACGCTGGCTCAACTGTTCGACAGGCACATGACGAAGGATGTCGTCGATGTCTGTACCTATCAGGGGAAGGTGGAGTCGGTCGGTCGCTTGTTGACGGTTCTCGACGAGCAGCCTCAACTGTTTCGCCTGATGCTGCCATCGAATAACTCCCAGCAACCGAACGCTCCCGTGGCGGCGTATCAAGTGCTTGATCGCCCGAAGTGGACGGGGGACGACTTCACCAGCCTGACCCTCGAGTCGCTCCCACGATTGCAGGCGCAGATCACGATTTACGATGCGGACCCCGCAGACCACGATCCACCAACGCTGTTCCTGAGCGGCGATCGTGGAGCGGCTTTGACAGCGGCGCACGCTCTGGTTGAATCGGTCACCACGGGATTGATGCAGTGGGCGACAGACAAGCCGCAACCCGAAGTCACCGGGGGCATCCCCACCGAATCACTGACCTTGCGTTGGAATTGGTCGCTGCCCGAAGGGACACCGCTGCGCGTCAGCCGCAAGCTCAAAGGGCAACAATGGCGCATCGTCCTTGATGAAACGTGGCCCGCAGCGCCACTGAAGGCGCTGGGCGGTCGTTCGCCGCGTGAGGCGGCTGCTGATCCGAAGTGCAAGATCGCACTCACCGCAGCACTCTTCCTGTTCGATGCACATTGTCAGCAACAGGGACACGAACTGAACCTTGATGCGATGCTGGCGAAGTTCGACCTGACTCCGCTCCCGTCGCTCGAAGTCGACGAACGGACATTGCTCAGCGGTCAATCGGTGATGCAGATGCACCGCCTGCCGATCGACAAACTCTCGGATGCTCAACTCAATGCCGTCGTGAACCGTGCGCTGCTGACGCATCACAACCGGTTCCTGTACAGCGTGCTCAAAGTGGCTCTGACGCGACCGGCCTGTAAAGCGGAACTCGATCTCCAGCGCGTCTATCGAGCTGCCGTTGAACTCTGCACCCGACATGGTCGTCGCGAGGAAGCGTTGCAGTGGATCAATGAGGCTCGTGCGTCCGCTCCGGAGGACGGCTCGAACTTCGAGTACAACTTGAACTGGGACATGAGCGAGTTGACGGTGCGACTGGAAGAACCGAACGATCCGGGCCTGCAACTGTTGTTTGATCGGCTCGTCAATTACTACTCGCCCAAGGTGCCGCAGATGCGCGGTCATGTCGAGCGGCTGTTGCAATCGGTGGGCGTCTCCTCACCGTGGGAGTCGATCAACGTCGTCACGGCGGGCAACCTCTCCGGTCCTCAGGGTGGCGTCTGGACTCCCGGCACTCCCGCCCCGGCAACCGGTGGTAGCAAGCTGTGGCTGCCAGGTCAGTGATGTTCTGATGAAATGAGAGGTTCCTTCCGAGCGGCGTCAGACCTCGCTTGGCTAGGGCACTTGGAGAGTTGGTTTGCAGTGTTGTAGCCACGCTCGCCAGAGCGTGGAGGGGAGCGAACAACCACCTTCTGGCGAAGGTGGCTACTGAAGACCAA
>JAYVOX010000426.1:0-5478 GCA_043757695.1 Schlesneria sp. | reverse complement strand
ACCGTGGCACCCAAGTTGAGACTCTCAAGTGAGTTGCCCAAAGTTGACTTCGCGGACAGCCTCTTAGTGGCTCGTTGACGGTTGATGGTCAGAAAAGAAGATGCTGTCTCCGTGTTTTCTGACCATCAACCGTCAACCCCCGACAGTTATTCCTGCGCCGATCCTCAGGCTGGTCTCCAACACAGCCGGAAGGTGAATGATCGATCAACCGAAGCCCGAAAGTTGTTTTTCCTGCTGCTGTCCAAATCCTCTCTCTCGACCAATCGACGCCACGACGCTGACGCAAGGGAACGAGAGAGTGCACCCGCAAGGAGCCACGTGGTTGTGAGAATCCTGATGCTGGCTTCCGGCCTGCGCGTGCCGTCGTCACGGTTTCGCATGCTGCCGTACGTGCGCCACTTTCACGCGGCCGGATACGAGTGCCGCGTCGTACAGAGCTTTCCGGAGAAGTACGACTTCATCCCGTGGTTGGGGTTTCGGCCGAGTCAGAAGCTGAAGCGCATCGTGAGGTACTTGCAGTGGTGGCGGTCGCGGTGGCGTGGCGATGACATCGTCGTGATTGATCGCGAGGTTTTCGACGATCCCACGACAAACTTTGAAGAACGGTTCCGCGCAACCGCGTCCAAATTGGTCTTGGACCTCGACGACGCCGTCTTCCTGCGCTACCCCGAAAAGTTCGAGCGACTGGCGGCGATGGCGGACTTGATCGTCTGCGGCAATGCCTGCATTCAGGAGTGGGCCTCCGCGCGGAATCCGCACACGTTGATCCTGCCCACGTGTGTCGATCTGGTTCGCTACACCGTTCAAGACCGGACGAAGTCGGCCTCGCGCCCGTTGCGAATCGGGTGGACGGGAACTGCTGGCAATATTCCGTACTTGCAGGTGGTCGCTCCGGCGCTGAGACGTTTGGCGGGCGAGTACCACTTCGAGTTCATCGTCATCTCGTCAGACGCCACGCCGCTGGCAGACATCGACTTGAGCGGCGTGGCGGTCAAGTTCATTGAGTGGAACGCCGTTCAGGAAGTCGAGCAACTGCACGAGATCGACATCGGCTTAATGCCGCTCCACGCAGACAACGAGTGGGATCAATACAAGTGCGGTGCGAAGCTGCTGCTCTACATGGCGATTGGCATCCCGGCCGTGGCCTCACCAGTCGGAGTCAACGCCACGATCGTTGATCACGGACGGAACGCCTTCGTCGCATCCTGTGACTCGGATTGGGAAGCAACGCTGCGGTCGATGCTCATCGACGAACAGCAGCGGCATCAGGTCGGCGACGCAGCCCGCGAGACTGTCCGCACGCGCTATTCGATCGAAGCCAATTTTCCGATCTATGAAGCGGCTCTGAAAAGTCTCTGGGGTTTTGAAACATAGTCGAGGTTTCCAAGCCAACCTCGGGCAGCGTGCCTGACTCCGCTGGCGCGCAGAGCAAGTCAGCGACTCAGTCGCGGTGCGCCGACTTCTGCGAGCAGCGATTCCAATTGTCTCAGGACGGATTTCGGTTCGCACAGTTCCTGAACGTGATGTCGCGCGGGTTCGGTGAGCGACTGCCATGCGGTGGGGTGGTCCATGCAATCGGCGATCGCGTCGGCGAGGGCGGTCGCATTGGCGGGAGGGACGAGGTGTCCGCAGCGGCCGCCGTCGAGAATCTCGCGGGGGCCGCAGGGGCAATCGGTGGCGAGGACCGGCGTGCCACAGGTGATGGCTTCGAGGAGTGCATTCGGAAAACCTTCGTTCAATGACGGCAACACGAACAACCGCGCGTGGCGATACCACGGCAACGGGTTCGCCACGAATCCCGGCAGCGTCACGTGCGATTCCAACTGATGAGCCGCGATGAATTCACGAAGCTCTCGTTCCTGCTCCCCTTGTCCCAACGAAACCAAGTGGAGCGAACGACCTCGCTCACGGACCAAGATGCGGATCGCTTCGAGCAGGAACTGCTGGCCTTTCTGTGGATGCAGCCGTCCTCCCGAAACGATCAGAAATGGATCGCGCGAAACATTGGGAACGTACTCATCGGCCAGTCGCTCGATCCGCTCGAAATCGACGAGGTTGTGCAGCGTGCGAACGTGTTCGTCAGGCAGCGTGAAGAATTCGATCAAGCGTTGTCGCAGCCCGGCCGAGTTGGCCAGCACCACCGACGCCGACGAGTACGACCAGCGCGCGAAGCGTCTTGCCAGCAGAGGCATTCGCCGCGCGTAGGCCTTCAGTTCCCACGCGGGATCAGCCACGCAGCAGGCGATGCGCGGAGTCGGTCGAAACCAACAGGCGGCGGCCGCGTCGAGTGTCGCCAAGAACGTGCGGTCGTAAACGAGGTCGATCCGTTCGTCGGCCATCAGGCGCGCGAGATGCCTCCACCGCGCGATCGGTGTTGTCCGCAGCACGCGATGCACGGTCGATGATCGTGACTTGAGGAAGACCTCCCAGAACGAATGAATCGAGACATCGGCCGGGACTTCACCTAGCAACTCACCGCTGCGACTTCCCAAATAGAGGATCGGCTCGAAGCGCGTTCGATCGAGGTGCTTGAGAATCTCGACCACCTGACGCTCAGCTCCGCCGCCGCCGAGAGAGCCGATCACAAACAGGACTCGCAGCGGACGCGGCATGAGATACGGTGATCTTGTCAGGGAGTCGAGAGGAGGTGGAATAGGATCGCCCGTTTGTACCCGGCCGGTCCCGGTTTTTCCAAAGGGCTGGTATGCTGCCGAAACAATCGACTGTTCGGTTCAGGCACGGTTCCACCGGCCACATTCAAGGAAAAGTCATGGCTGCTCCCGTGTTGCAGGCAATGTTGCTCGCCGATCAGGTTTATCAGGATCGAGGGACGGGCAAGTACGTGATTTGTGGCATCTTTAGCGCGATCCATTTCACACCGAAAGACGATGCGGCGGGGAAGGATCGCGCGGCGGGATCGGGAGGCGGTGGCAGCGGGTTCGGCGGCGGTCCGGCGGGTGAACCGAGCGAGGGGTTTGATCCGTCGTCATCCACGCCGACTCCGACGCCAGTGCCAATCGCGCGGCTGGTGCGAGCCGGTTCGCCGTTCGCGTATGTGAGCCTCACGGAGTTGCAAGGATCGCGAAAGTTCGAGCTGCGTTACGTCGATCTGGCCGAGAACAACGTCCTGTTTGGAACAGCCTTCGAGGTCTCGTGCCGCGACCCGTTGGAGACGATTCAAATCACCGTGCCGCTGCCGCCGCTGCCGATTCCGCACGAAGGCGTCTACGTGCTGGAACTACTTTGCGAAGGCGAGCTACTCGGTTCGCATCGCGTGCTGGCGCGATCGCAGAACAAGCCATAAGGACCGAGTCGGCAATCGCTTCCCGAACTGTGTGATTCTTACTCCCTCCCCTCGGCGGGGAGGGCCGGGGAGGGGGGCTGACTTGAATTCGAGTCGCAACTCGTCATCGCCCCCCTCCCTAACCCTCCCCGCCGAGGGGAGGGAACCAAACCAAAAATAGCGAAGTGATTGCGGACCCGTTTTTAAGCAGGCCCGGTGGCCGCGAGTTGAACTGAGGTGTCGCGACCGGCGTTTCCAACGCGAGTCCATGTGTTGCCGTAAGCATTGCCGCGACGTACGGGGTTGCCTTGCCTCCTATAACAGGGGCGACCGGCGTCTGGTGGTGCAACGTGCCGGTAGTTCAACGTGGAAGTTCCAAGGAGCAGGAGATGCAAATGAACGGTCGATGGCGACAGAACGTCATGGTGATTTTTGCGGGGAGTGCGTTGGTGGTCAGCGCCGTGAGTTGGTCTCAGCGTCATGAGGCAATCGCGGTTCCGCCGCTGCCCAACGCGCAAGACTTGTCCGTCGCGTTTCGTTCGGCTGCGGCGGAAGCGCTGCCGAGCATCGTCTCCATCGAGACGACGACCAAACCGAAGTCGGTTGCGGGGCGCGGCCAACCTCTGCTGGACGAAGACATCCCCGCTCCGCTTCGCCAGTTCTTTCAGGACGATCCGCGTCTGGGTGAGATGTTCAAAAACAAGGGACGACAACGGGCGGTCCCACAGCAGCACGGCAAGGGTTCCGGGTTCATCATTGATGCGTCGGGTGTCATTCTCACCAACAACCATGTCGTCAAGGGGGCCGATGAAGTTCGGGTGCTGTTGCACGACGGACGCGAGTTCATCGCCAAAGATGTGAAGACGGATCCTCGCACTGACGTGGCCATCTTGCGGATCGACGCCACTGATTTGAAAGCGATCAAATTGGGAGACAGTCACGCGATGCAAGTCGGCGACTGGGTGCTGGCGATCGGCAGTCCGTTCGGATTGGACATGTCCGTCACGGCCGGGATCATCAGCGCGAAAGGCCGCAACAACAAGATCACCGATCGCGCCGACTTCTTGCAGACGGACGCGGCGATCAATCCCGGTAACAGCGGTGGGCCGCTCATCAATCTGCGCGGCGAGGTCATCGGGATCAACACCGCCATCGCGACGGAAAGCGGCGGTTACGACGGCATCGGCTTCGCCATCCCAACTCACATTGCGGGCTGGGTCAGCCAGCAGTTGATGACGACGGGCGAGGTCAAACGCGGCTACATCGGCACGCAGATTCAACCGGTCGATGCGACAATTGCCAAGCACCTCAACGTCAAGGTGCGCGAAGGCTCGCTGGTGCGGTTGGTCATGCCGAACTCACCCGCCGACAAAGCGGGTGTCGAGCCGGGAGATGTGATTCTCAAGTTGAACGGCCAAGCGATTATCGATCCCGCCAGCTTGCAGGGCGTCGTCGAACAACTGACTGTCGGCAAGAGCTATCCGCTGGAGATTCTTCGCGAAGGAAAGAAGCAGACGCTGACGACAACGATCGAGGCGATGCCGAAAAATTTCACCGTGGGGGAGAACAGCGAAGAGGTAGATGAACCGAGTGGCTCGAAGTTCGACAAGCTCGGTTTGGATGTCCGGACGCTGACGAAAGACCTCGCCAAACAACTCGGCACGACGGCGACGGCGGGCGTCGTGATCGCGGGAGTAGAAGAGAGGAGCGTTGCCGCTCTGTCCGGATTGAAGAGTGGCGACATTATCGAGAAGGTCGGCGGAAAAGCGGTCGCGACGGTCGAAGACTATGAGAAAGCGAAAGCTCAATCGTCGAAAGCCGATGGACTCGTGCTGCACGTAAAGTCCGCGAACGGACGCAAGTTCTTCGTCGTGCTGAAGGCCGAGTGACCGTTGGCGCGTTGATGTCACACCCGAATGAAACGACCCCCCGGTGGCCTCCGTGCTCCCGGGGGATTTCTGTTTGCGGTGAAGGCGGGGGAATTTCAGTCATGGAATGACTGAACTACGTAGGCGAGTCATTCCATGACTCGCACTCGCGGTGTGTTGCAAACGGTCAACCCTCAGCGCGTGAGTTATACCGCACGTGGCCAAACATGAGACTTTGGCGAGCCGCCTGCCGTCAGGCTGCGGGTTCTTGATCGTTGCCAGAAACCCGTGGCCTTACGGCACACGGCTCGCCTAAAACATCTCACT
>JAYVOX010000425.1:0-5479 GCA_043757695.1 Schlesneria sp. | reverse complement strand
CAGTTCGAGGGCACCGGTCGAGTCCATCACGCGGGGATCGCCGATCTGAAACATCGGCGGCATCGCGGGAGACGACCCCGTCGCGATGATCGCCTTGTCGAACGTGACTCGTTCGGTCTTCCCGTCGGGATGCTTCAGTTCGACGGTGTTCGCGTCGAGGAACGTGCCTCGCGCCGCGACGAGCTTCACGCCGCGCAACTTGCTTAGCTCGGTGATGCCGCCCGACATCTTCGTGATCACGCCGTTTTTGAAGTCGCGCAGCTTGGCGAGATCAATTATCGGAGCGCCAAATGTCAGTCCATGTTCGGCCGAGTCCCTGGTCTCGTTGATGAGCTTGGCGACGTGCAGCAACGCCTTCGACGGAATGCAGCCTCGGTTCAGACAGACGCCGCCGGGACGAGCACCCTCGTCCACCAGCATCACCTGCATCCCATGATCGGCCGCCTCAAACGCCGCCGGATATCCACCGGGGCCACCACCGAGTACCAACAGTTCTACGTGTGTATCTGCCATGTTCGTTCGATCTCAAGATTCAACGGTGGAAAGTGAAGCGAAAAAATCAGCCCGACACGCGAGCGCAGGGCCTCGCACGTCGGGCCGGGAGTCTAGTCGGTTTGCCATGAGGTGGCACGCGAGACCGCGCTCGTCAGGCCTGTACTAAACCTCACGCGGCCAAAGCTGAGACACAGGCGAGCCGCCTGCCGTGAGGCTGCGGGTTCTTGACGCCGCAGGAAACACTTGGCCTCACGACACACGGCTCGCTTAAAACGTCTCAGTTGTGGCCGTGCATGTATAGACGAGGAAAAGGTCTCACTTGTGCCCGCGCAAGGTTTAATGCTGCGGTCAATTGTCGGACGTTTTGATTTGATCGGTGAGCTGGCCGTGGAATTCGGACCAGCGTTCCCAAGCGTAATCCCACTCCATCCACATCCGCATCACCGACCAGAGCAACCGCATCTTTGCCAGTTGCTGTTGAGGAATTTTGGATTGCTGAGACATCGCCTCCCGCGCGGCGGCGGCCAGTCCCCAGCGGGCACCGAGCAAGCGGCAGAGCCCATCCGCCGAGAGGTCCGGGTCGGAACCTTCCTTCAAGTATCCCGCCCCTTCTGCCATCACGAACAACTCGAACAACTGCCCGCGATAGGGTTCGAGTTCCAGCGGCTTGGTCTGGCGGTCGGCATCCAGAATCAGTTCTTCGAGGCGATTGAGAATGTGGTCGGCCAAGGTCGAGGTCTCGCTAAAGGCAAGGTCAGTTCGGCGTGGTCGTCCCGAGGATGACGCTCGCGGTTTTGTGGAATCGGTACGGTTCGAGATGGCGTGACCACCTCGCGACTCCCGCTTCAAAAATGGGGGCGGAGCATAGCAACCGACCGGAAGTGACGGTAGCGCCGCGATGGGGCTGTGGCAGCCCTCGGGTGCGATCGTTCATTGGTGGGCCCCGTCTCTTGTCCCCTCTCCCGCCCGTCTTCGGGGGGAGAGGGTAGGGTGAGGGGGGATTCGATTCGGAGCCTGAGGCCTTGTAGTCACGGCCCTCGATCATGGCTTGATTTCTATTCCAAGTCCGAAGACTTTCGACCGCGTGGCCCCCTCACCCTAGCCCTCTCCCCTCAGACGGGGGCGAGGGGACCGGAAGAAGACCACCGATGAACGACTCCCCTCGATGACATCACCGTCCGTACCACGTGATGAGTCGCGGTACGTCGCCAGCCGCAGTCAGCATGTGGACGCGGCGACGCGCGGCGTACTGTCCCAGCGCGGGCGAGTACCCGTGATGATGGTCGGCGATCGTGAGAGCTTGAATCACATCGTCCGTCGTCCATTGCGACCGACCCGACGACGCGGCCAACCACCGCGCGAGCCACAGCGTCACGGGAATGACCAGTGCCAGACTATGAAAGCCCTCGACGAACGGCACGTCGTAATAGGCCGGGCCGCAGAAGTGCAGACCCTGCACCTTCACGCGCAGGTAGCGCGTCAGAATCTCATCCTGTTCGGCGGTGAGTGGTCCAAACGGTGCTTCAAGCGCCGCGAATGGGACGGCTTGAAACGCCGACTGCAACGGCGGGGCGTCCCCCTTGCCGCGCGAGAACTTCCAGATCGCCCGCAACAATCGCCAGCGACCTCGCCACCCCGCTTGCAGGTCGGCCGCCGTGTCCTTCCGCGCGTACTGAGCCACCAGCAATCGAAAGTACAACCGCCCGAGTCGCGTCGGTTCCGCCATCGTCTGCGGCAGCGCGGGAACATCCGCACACGCGGCCTCTCGAATCAGGTCGAGGAAATCTTGGAGTCGCTCGCCCCGCAACTTGTCGAACTTCGACAGCCCCACGAGTCCCGTCCATTCGACCGCTCGCAATAACCTGACCACAAGCGGCGTCGGTGATGGTCCAGCCGTCGGCGCGAGTGTCTCGTCAAGCGCATCAACGCATCGATGGAAGTCGGGCCAGTCGAGTCGCTCGGCCGCATTCATCTGCGGTGCGGGCTTGGTCACGGCATCCTGCGGCACGACCGCCTCGGCCAGTCGCCGAATTTCCGCTTGCTGCGCGGTCATCGTCCGCCCCGCGTTCTTCACGACGGAGGGGCAACTGAATCGCAGACTGACCGCCACCGACTTGCCCGCCGGATGAAAGGCATACGGATAGATGCGGCACGCCAGCGGCTTGGCCGGTTCACCAAACTTCGCGTGAATCCGGCAGAGACCCCGCTCATCGAGGAACACGCACCCGCCATCCGCGCGGTGAGCGAGTCGCCACTGCGGACGCCCGAAGAAACCGTTCATCTTCTCGAAGATCGGCTGTCCCTCGGGAATGCCATCGGCCGCCGTCCAACCTTGCGTCACGATGCGATCTCGTTCGGCATCCGTGATTTCAATGAGATGCTGCTTGCAACAGCCGCCGCAGTTGTGACAGTCCCAGTTCTGAAGGACCGGCAGGTCCAATCGCAGCGACGCCATGTTGATCCCGTGTGTGAAGCCGATTGCCGCGAGCCATTCGCTCCGAAGTTGTACTCCATGTCGCCACGATCAACACTCGACCCTAAGCCTTGGAAAAATCATCGCCTTCCGGACTCGCACGAACGACTGCGGCGGATCATCAGGAGACGGACTCACTCTCTCGCGTCCCGCTTCATCCGTGCCCCGGCCCCAAGATTGTTAGGAACGGGGTCGGAGTTACTTCCCACGTCATGGATTGGTTCCCGCTCCCCGCCGAGGAGAGGGAGGTAGAGCGATCCAAATCGGGAAGTTTTCTCGGTCCCGATCTTTATTCCCCGACGCTCTCCTTCGCGATGGCCGAGTAAATCTCTTTGGCCTTGTTGTACGCGACTTTGGCGGCGGCGCGTTCGCTCTCGCGGATGCGACCTTGCTTGGAGTTCCAGCACACATCGACCGCCTTCTCGCACCAGTCGGCACTCTTGCGGCTAGCTCGGATCTGTTTGCCGGCCACTTCGATGAAGATCGGGTTGGTGTGGCACGATGGCAGGATGCGCAGGGCCACCCAGCTGGAGTGTTTGAGTTCGTAGTCGAACTCGATCTTGGCGAGCGAGCCGTCGGCGGGGATTTCTTTTTTGGCGACAGACTGACCGTTGACGATCAGTTCGACGGGGACCGTGCGCGTGTCGCCGATGCGGCAGCGTTCGAGATGCCAATACGGTTTCTCATCGAGTCGCTTCGCGCGGATCGCTTCCGTTTGAGGCGTTGGTTTCTCGGCGAGGAGCGCGGCGGCCTCGCAGGTGACGCGGACCTTGCGCGGTTGCTTCAGATCGAGTTGGCTGCCTTGCGACACACCGATTACGTGTTCGTCGGTCAACGTTTCTACCGTTCCCGAGGGGATCGGAATCTTTCGTCCCATTGCGTCGTGTCGTGGAGTCCCCACTTCAAAATCGTTTACCTTGAAGTCGAACAGGTGGCTGAGGCCGTCACCGCAATAGCTGCGTCCGTCTTTGAGGCCCTGCACCCACTCGTCGTAATCGAGCGGCTGGTCCTTGGGCTGCTGCACGTAGATGCGGCCGAGGCCCACTTTGTCGCCGTAGATGCAGGGGAAGTCGGTCTCGCCGCTGATGCGGGTTCTCATGCCGCAGTTCAGCGTGTGGTACCAAATGTTCAGTTCCCAGATGGAAGGCGTATCGACGGCTGAGATGAAGTCGCACGCGCCGTGAGCGGTCGTCACGATGAACTCGTTCGCGCCGATGCCGTCGAAGCGCGGCATGGCATAGTCGGGCAGAGTGCTCGCCGCTTTGCCCTGCCAGCCTGCCGGAGCGCCTCCATTTGGACGGCTGTTGAACTGACGCGAACCATCCGGCATCACATCGGGCAGCGCGAGGCCCCAGCCGCTGTGACTGTAGCCGACCACGCCCCCCTGCTTCTGGCCCCATTCGAGAACCGGCTGAGTCCACGTCGGCCATTCTTCGAGCAGCGTCGTGTTGGGATAGTCGTCCTCAATCAGCTTGAGCAGACAGAGATGCCCCGCGTGTGACGAGGGGAAGCCGGAGACTTCCACGTCGTACCGCATCAGGTAGTTGGGCCGAGACAGTGCGGATGTCTTGCCTTCGAAGTAACGCTTCTGCGTGTACCAGCACGGCCCCCACGACAGGACGCAGCCGACATTGAGATCCTCACCGAGAATGTGTCGCATCATGTCGCCGGGCGTCACACCCTCGGTCGGACTGTCGTAGTGAGCACACCCTGCCGCGTGAACGTGATGGTCGCCGCTGAACCAGCCACGCTGGGCCGCATGAATCCAGCGACGCAGCTTGAACTCCTGCCGCTGACTGACGCCGTCGGCTTTGACGACGAACGAGTGCGTATCGACGTGGTACTCGGGTCCGCGCTGCACGACGGCGGTGTACTCGCCCGGCGGCAGATGCACCGACTCGCCATCGGCCCGATAGATTTGCTCGTGGAAGAAGAAGTCGGGAGCCAGTCGCCGCGCGGGGTTCGGATAGACGCGGCCAAACCTGTCGCGAATCGTCAGCGCGGCAAAGATGGGCGCGCCATCGAAGTCCTTGATCCCGAGAGCGACCTCCACCGCTGGAACGCAGGTAAACAGCACCGGCACCGAATTACGGAAGCCGAGATCCTGCGTCCCCTGTCCCACGTGAAAGCCAAGCTGCGCCTCGCGCCGTCCCACGTCGCGGCTGTAGAGCTGGACGATGCGGTACTCCAGTTCGAGTCCCGACAGACCGGGCTTGAGCGGCTGCTTGTCGAACATCTGCGCATCGAGGAACCGGTTCGGCACGTCTCCCGGTTGAACGAGCTTCTCGTCGGTCATCGGCTTCTCGCGCGCGTTCTTCGAGCCGCGTTGATAGACCGGCAGCAGGTTGGGACTTTCGGGAACGAGTGGCGCGGTGACGCCCGCTTCGTTATGAACCTTCACCAGAAATGTGCGCCATCCCTGTTGCACCAACTCGCGCTTGGCAGGCCCCTCGATCACCGAGACGCGACTCTCGGGATTGATGCTCACGCCGACGATGCACAGTTTGTCGA
>JAYVOX010000424.1:0-5483 GCA_043757695.1 Schlesneria sp. | reverse complement strand
TCTGCTCGCGAATCGGCTTGGCCGAGGATGCTCCCGCGAGTCAGTCGCAATCTGCCGCCGAGCCAGCCTTCGACGAAGCGTCGCTCGAATTCTTCGAGAAGGAAGTCCGACCGATCCTGACGGCGCGGTGCCTCGAATGTCATGGTGGTGGGAAGGGCGCACCGAAGGGCGGACTGCGGCTGAATGCGCGGAGTGAGTTGCTCAAGGGAGGCGACACCGGCGCGGCGATTGTTGCCGGCAAACCGGCCGACAGTTTGCTGGTCAGTGCGATCAACTACGGCGACATGTACCAGATGCCGCCGAAATCGAAGCTGCCCGCAAAGGAAATCGCCACGCTGACGAAGTGGGTTGAACTCGGAGCACCCTGGCCGAAGGAAGCCTCAGCAGCCGGGAAGGTCAAGCCGTTCGATCTGGCCGCGCGCAAGGCCGAGCATTGGTGCTGGCAGCCGATCAAGGATCATGCTCCTCCCGCCGTGAAGGACTCCGCGTGGCCGGTCACTGCGGTTGACCGGTTCATCCTCGCCAAGCTCGAAGAGAAGTCGCTGAGGCCCGCGCCTCAAGCCGAACGGCTGACGCTGCTGCGTCGCGTTTACTTCGATCTCATCGGGCTGCCGCCGTCGGTGGAGGAAACCGAAGTGTTTCTAAAAGACGAGTCTCCACAGGCACTCGAACACGTTGTTGATCGACTGCTCGGCTCGGTTCATTTCGGAGAGCGCTGGGGGCGGCACTGGCTGGACCTCGTGAGGTTCGCCGAAACGCGAGGCCACGAGTTCGAGCCGATCATTCCGAACGCGTGGCAGTACCGCGACTATGTCATTCGCGCCCTGAACGCCGACGTGCCGTATGACCGGCTGCTTCGGGAGGCCATCGCAGGGGATTTGATCGAGCCACGGTGGAGAGAGGTTGAGGGTCGAGGGTTAAAGGTTGATGGTCAGAGGGAGGCTGTGTCTGACCTTCAACCCTCAACTATCGACCATCAACCTTCCATCAACGAATCCATCCTCGGCACCGGCTTCTGGTTTCTGGGCGAAGAGGTTCACTCGCCGGTCGATATCCGCAAGGATGAGACCGACCGAATGGACAACCGGCTCGATGTTTTGTCGAAGACGTTTCTCGGTCTGACGGTCGCCTGCGCGCGGTGCCACGATCACAAGTTCGACGCGATCTCGCAGCGAGACTATTACGCGTTGGCGGGCTTCGCGCTCAGCGGCAGTTACCGGCAGGTCCGACTCGACACGGAAGCTCAACACCGCGCGATCGCCGAGCAACTCGATGAGCTGCGTGCCCAGCAGCGAATGAAGGTCGCGGGAAGCCTGATCGAAGCGGCTAAACCGACGCTGGACAAGCTGGACCAATACCTGCTCGCGGCGAAGCGACTTGTGGACGACCGTGTGCAGATTGAAGAGGTCTCGTCGGCGGAGCGACGAGACTACGGTAGTCCCGCCGCTCCGTCGGCGGGACAGGCGGATAACTCCGACATCATCTTTGCGGATTTTGAAGGGGACTCGTGGGGCGAGTGGAAGGCGGAGGGAACGGCCTTCGGTGACAAGCCGGTTCGCACATCGGACAACGAGTACAACGCACCGCTCGAGGGATTCGTGGGCGAGCGCTTCGTGAACTCACACCGCAACGGTCCCGCAGACAACAACAACGCGGGGATGCGAGACGCTCACATCGGCAAGCTGACTTCGCCGAAGTTTCGCATCGACCGCAGTGCGATCCAGTTTCGAGTCGGCGGCGGCAATCATCCGACGCGAACGCACATCAGCCTGATGGTGGATGGCAAAGCCGTTCGGACGGCGACCGGCGCGAACTCGGGGACTCTGCGACAAGAGCAATGGTCGGTCAGCGACCTACGCGGCAAGGAGGCTCAGCTTGAGATCGTCGATGCCGAACGAGGCGGCTGGGGACACATCCTCGTCGATCACATTGTGTTCACGAGCGAGATCGTTTCATCGTCGAACCCGGCTGTTAAACAGCGTCGCCTCGTCGCCGAATCGCGCCAGAAATCGGACACGCTCGCGACCGAAAAGCAACTCGATGGCGAGTTGCTCGCACGCTGGGCGGTGGAACTCGAAGCGGCTCGCTCGGACAAGCAGCATCCGCTGCATGGGCTTTTCCAAGGTAGCCCTGTCGCTCCGCGACAGGAAGCGCCGAGTCAGAACACCGCTCCAACTGCTCCATCAACGACGCAATCCACGCCGGACTCTTCATCGCGCCACGTCTCGCGGAGCGAGACGGCTACCTTGGGGATCGACCCTGAAAACATCGTCGTCGATTTCGTGAGTGTGCGAGACGATCGCCTCATCCAAGACGGCGTCTCGTTTGGAACGCAACCCGTTCCACCAGGCCGGTTCGAGATGCGCGGGCCTGCCAGCCAACGGCAATTCTCCGTCGCAACGATCGGCGGTTGGGAACGCGATCTCTTCTGGAAGGAGATCAAACTTGCCCCCGGCGTGGAGGACGACAACGGGACGCTCGGCGGTTGGCATCGTCATGGGCGCATGGTCCGCACGCCGGAGTTCACGCTCACAAAGGGAACGGTCTGGTCTCTCGTGCGCGGATCGGTGCGAGCGTATGCGGCGGTCAACTCGCACCTGATCGTCGTCGGCCCGCTGCATGGGGCGACGCTGCGTGAGTTCAAGCAGGACAAACCAAACGAATGGTACTGGGTCGGCCATTCGCTCGAAGGCTATCGCGGACATCGGCTGCACGTGGAGTTCACGCCGGTTGACGACGCCGAGTGCAACATCGCGCTGGTCGTGCAACAGGACGCCGCGCCCGCTTTGCCTCCAAACTCGTGGCGATTCATCGACGAGTTTGTCAAACCGGAACAGTCGCTGGACGAGAAAGCCAAGTCGTACCGGCAGGCTCTCACTTTCGCGGCGAGCAATGTCGTCCTGTCCGAGATCTTCCCGAACCCCGACCACAATTCGCGAACTCGCTCGACGTGGCCGGATGTCGCGAATTGGTTCGTCCAACATCGCGATCTATTCACGACGGACTGGCAGACACCGATTCTCGATATGAAGGATGAGGCGGAACTCGCGAAGGCCGTCCAATGGGAGTCGCAGCTCGCCCCGGCCATGCTCGAAGGGAATGGCGTCAACGAACAGCTTTTGATTCGCGGTAATTCGAGCACGCCGAAGGAGCCGGTCCCGCGCCGGTTCTTGGAAGCGTTTGTCAGTGATAGACGCACAGCAGCAGCGGGCAATGCAGATGCCACTCTTGTCCCCTCGCCCTCGTCTTCGGGGGAGAGGGCTAGGGTGAGGGGGCCGAGCGGTGATGACGCCCCGAAGAACGAACCGAAAGAAGAAGGAACCCCTCACCCTAACCCTCTCCCCTCCAAGGCGAGGGGCGAGGGGACCGGAGAAGACGGCAGCGGAAGGCTGACGCTCGCTCGCGAGATGCTCCAGAGTCCGCTTGCGGCGCGAGTCGCTGTAAACCGTGTGTGGCATCACTTGTTCGGGCGAGGCATCGTGCCGACGGTTGATAACTTTGGTGTGCTTGGTCAGGCACCGACTCATCCCGAGTTGCTTGATCATCTCGCGACCCAGTTTGTGAAGGAGGGCTGGTCGCAGAAGCGGCTCATCAAATCGCTGATCCTCAGCCGGACGTATCAGATGTCGAGCAAACCCGACCCGGCTGCGGAAGCCGCTGATCCCGACAATGTGCTCTGGCACCGAATGCCACTCAAACGACTCGAAGGAGAGGTGATTCGCGACTCACTTCTGACCGTATCAGGTCGATTGGATCGCAAGCCGTTTGGACCGAGCGTGGCGATTCATCTGACTCCGTTCATGCAGGGCCGGGGCCGACCCGGCAACAGCGGACCGGTCGATGGAGACGGACGCCGTTCGATCTACATTGCCGTGCGGCGCAACTTCCTCTCGCCGATGATGCTGGCCTTCGACACGCCCTCGCCGTTCTCGACAGTCGGCCGCCGTACGATTTCAAACGTGCCGGCTCAAGCGTTGATCCTGATGAATGATCCGCTGGTGATCGAACAGGCCAAACGCTGGGCCGACCGCCTGCTGGCCGATACGTCGCAGACCGCCGATCAACGCATCGACGCCATGTACCTGACCGCCTTTGCCCGCCGACCAAGCGACCATGAAAAGTTAGAAGCGTGGTCGTTCCTCGCCAGTTATCCCGGCTCACCACCCGACGCAAAGTCCGATCCCAACAACGCCCCGCGCGAGGCATGGACCGACCTGTGTCATGTCCTGTTCAACGTGAAAGAGTTTGTGTACGTCGAGTGACCTCATAAATTGGAAGGATAAGAAAATGCCAGATGTTCTGAAGGCTGAATTGTTTGGGCTCATTTGGTACTTGCTCCCCGGATTCGTCGCTGCATGGATTTTCCACAGCTTGACACCGCATCCGAAATCGACGCCATTTGAACGCATCATTCTGGCATTGGTCTTTACCGCAATATCAAGACTCCTCGGAGTTCCTGTGAAGTCATATCTCGGCCCAGAGTACCTCTTGGCAATGAGCGCGGGCTTTGCATTTGCTTTGAACCTTCTCGGTTCAATCGTGGTGGGATTATTCTTCGCATGGTCAGCGAATAATAGTTGGTTTCACAAACAACTCTACGGTTGGAACTTTACGAGTCAGTTGTCGCATCCGTCTGTATGGGTGGCGGCATTCGCGGACGTGGAGAAACAAAGCGTTGTCTTACACCTCAAAGGCGATAAGCCTCGAAGGTTGATGGGACAAATAAAATACTGGCCGGATCAAAATGAATTCGGGCACATCGTTTTGTCGAACCCGGAGTGGATACTTGATCTTACCCCGATAAAGAATCCATGCGTGGAAAAGATACTCGTTGCCGCGTGTGATGTGGAAATGGTCGAGTTTTTGGTTCAGCCGGTAACAACCGTTCAACTTTCCCCACCGCCACCGAAGAAGTAACTTGATTTTCGCGATGCAATTTTTAGGTAGCACCCGCCATGTTTCCCTGTCAGCGTTATTTGTCGCCGCCTTTGTCGCGTCGTGAGATGCTGTCGCAAGCCGCTCATGGATTCGGACTGGTGGCGTTGTCGTCAATGCTTGGTTCGCCCACCTCCGCTGCGAACGACATGAACTCCACACAGATGCAGTCGATTCACGGGACTCATTTCCCGGCGAAGGCCAAGCACGTCGTCTTCCTTTACATGGATGGCGGGCCGTCGCAGGTGGACACGTTTGATCCGAAGCCGATGCTCGACAAGTACCACGGCAAGAACCCGAAGGAGGTTTTGGGTAAGGTTGAGGCGACGCAGTTTGCTAACGTCGGGGCGATGCTGAAGTCGCTCTGGGAGTTCAAACAGTACGGCGAGTGCGGGTTGCCGGTCAGCGACTTGTTCCCTCATATCGGAGCGTGTGCCGACGAGTTGGCCGTCGTGCGGTCGATGGTCTCGCCGTTTTCCGAACACACGTTTGCGAACTACTTCCTGCACACCGGCCACGGTCAACAGGGACGGCCGAGTCACGGAGCG
>JAYVOX010000423.1:0-5493 GCA_043757695.1 Schlesneria sp. | reverse complement strand
GGTCCGGTCAACGTGGCGGCGATGGCAGCACAGGGAAGTTTTGGAGAACGAACCGCCGGCCCCCTTTGGTTCCGCAAGATGGACAAGAACCGCGACGGCGAAATCTCGCGCCGCGAGTTCCTCGGTGACGCCGAGACCTTCGAGTCATTGGACCTCAACCACGATGGAGCGGTGGAACTGAGCGAGGCGATCCGAGCACAGCCGTGAGGTCTGGTTCGAGAGGCTGTTGAAAAACGGAGAGCAGGCGGCTCTACGTGTTTTCAACACGCGGCTCAGCTCGACTTTTGCCACATTTGGAGTGCGGGGATTGATCACCGCTTTCCTTTCTCGGCTTCTCCTCGCATTCTGGAATGCGCCCACACTGGCCAGTCTTCCAAAAATCAATTCGAAGCGAGAAAGGAAAGCGGCAATCAATTGCCGCAGTCCAAATGAGAGGGCAAAAGTCGAGCCAAGACGCTTCACGCTGCCGCTCGGTTGTCGATCTGCGGCGGCGATTGTTGGTCTCCAGCGAGCAGTCGTTCCGCCTGCTCACTGAGTCTGTCCATCGCCTGTTGGGCGAGAGCGATGTAGAGGTTGATCTGCTCGCGCGTGAGGTCGCCCGGAATCGCAATCGGTTCACCCGTGACGACGTAGATCGTGCTGAAGGGCTTCGGGATGAGAAGGTCAGTCCACTTCCCTTTCGGTCGCCAGGCGCGCGTCGCCACGAAGGCTCCCGGTAACAGGCTGCGCCCCAACTGAGACGCCACGAAGACGCAACCCTGCTTGAGCTGCCGCCTCGGCCCAACCGGGCCATCGGGCGTGAAGACGATGTGCTTCCCCTCGGTGTCGTCGAGCAGTTGCCGCAATGCACTCGCACCGCCGCGACGACTTGAACCGCGCACCGTGCTGTAGCCAAGTAGCGTCATCGCGTTCGCGAGGTACGAACCATCCTGATGTTGGCTCACGAGGCAACAGGCTTGCTCGCGCAGACCACGCGGCGCGGCGAAAGTCGGAATGAGCAGCTCATCGTGCCAGACACAGAGAACGTGTCGTTCGCGATCGTTGGGAGGCGGGACGTAATCGAGCCGCGTGCGTTCATCAGCACTCACGTAAACCTTGCGACACGTGGCGAACAACAGCTTCGCCACGCCAACCACACTGGCGGCGGCAAACCACGTCAGCCAGCGGCTTCGAATCTTCATAACACGGCGCTCCCTCGCACGGACCTCAAACGGGGCGGGACTTTATGAGAAAGCCCTCGCACGGGGAATGGCAGTCGCGGCGTGCGCTTCTAAGGCCGCACCGGATCGAAGAGGCGAGGAGCAAGGTTGAAATTACTGCCCGAATTCAAATGAGTCGTTTAACCGCGTGGGCAACGCCCCGCGCGTCGATGTGTGATCTCCAACAGCAAGGCTTCCACAATGACCGACGCACGGGGCGTTGCCCACGCGGTTAAACGAACTCGCCAAGATCAGTAAGTCATTGCGGTCCCGATTCTAAGTTGCACTTCAACGGAACCTGGGTTCTTCAGCGACCGCCTTCATCCGTGCTCCGGCTTTGCATCCGTGCGGTCTCTGCTCTTCGACCAGAGGGAATCGCACGGATGGCAGGGCCGGAGCACGGATGAAGAATGAAGTGGGGATGAGCGAACCATCACGCTCTCATCAAGGGCACGGTGGTCACTCACCAACTGCTGGTCTGGATTGCAGTTTTTTGAACTGCAAAACAACGCCCATTCCGACGCTCGGCTGACAAACGACCACGGCCCGACTGCGGTGGCAGTCGGGCCGTGGTTTGAGCGGAGATGATCGCAAGAAGGCGTGAAGCCTCTCGCAAAATCAGAGGCCCGGTTCGAGTCGGATCAGGCTGCCGTTGGGCTTATCGCCGGTGTCTTTACCGCTGCCGAACACCGTGATGTAAAGTCCACCTTCTTTATCGAAGGCCAGCGAGGTCGGACGGTCGAGGCTGACGATCTTCTTCGTCTTAACCTCGTCTCCTTCGATCGTCAGCTCAAACAAGCCGCCATTCATTTTGATCTCTTCGGCCCACGCGAAATCGGTGGCGTAGAGCTTGCCGCTCGGGCTGTAGGCGAGACCGGTGATGTCATTCAGTCCGGTCTTGTAGCTCTTGAGCAGCTTGCCTTCCTTGTCGTACATCGTGAGGAGCGAATCGCCGGGGACATTCACTTCACCCATCTGGCCGACCACCAGTTGAGACTTGTCCGGGCTGACCGTAATCGCGACCGGAGCATCGACTTGAGTTGCTTCCTTCGTGGCGATGGTTCCCGTCAGTTCGCCCGGCTTGCCATCGACAATCTTCGAGGCCACGACCCAACCCTTCGTGTCATCGCCGTTCGAGGTCACGTAGATCGCATCGTTCCAGACGACAGCCTGGTAATAGTTCCCTTCGCCCTTGGCTCCCTCAGCGGTCCCCTTGATCGGGCCGAGCGTGAATTCGGCTTCGGCTTCTTTGCGAGCCTTGGCGGGGAGCGCGTCCTCAATCTTGTAGACGCGCACGACCTCTTCGCCGTCGGGGCGGCTGCCATCGGGCACAACCAAGCGATCGTTGCCCCAGAGCGTGCAGCCGAGCGGGCCGACGTTGTATTTCGGTCCCTTACCGTAGATGTCGGTCGGGAAGCCTTCCACTTCGAGGTAAATCTTCTTCGCCTTGCCCGGCTCAATCACCAGTCGGAAGACGCCTTGCCGAGAGGTGACGAAGACGTGGCCGGTCGTCGGATGAACGCAGACTCCCGAGGGGTTGTCGAGGTGATTGACATACTCGGGCGTCTTCGGACCAGCAGGCTGTTCTGCGGGTTTTTCGTCCTTTTTCTCTGCGGGTTTCTCAGCAGGCTTTTCTTCGGCCTTGGCAGCGGGCTTTTCCGCAGGCGTGTCGGCTTTTTTCTCGGCATCCTGGGCGAAGCCGATCACACTGAGGCTCAGCATCAACGAGGCGGCTGTCAGGCTGAAATACAAACGGCGCATGCTCACTCCAAATTCGACATGGGATCGGGATCACTGAAGCCACAGCCCACTGCGAACAGAGCAGAGGAAAGATGGTTTGGCTCGCAGTCTGTGGGATACCGCTCAAGTGGAGCGGTATCCGTTCAGAGCGGCACAAATCAGCCTCAAGGTGGGCTGGGCGGCGAGGATCGTACTGGAGCCTCCGCAACGATGCAATTTACGCAGCCCAGACCGAGCAGAGGTTGAGCGCAAGACGGGTCAGACCAGCTCCGGCTGCTGATCGGTGCGCTGCCTGTGTTGGCGCTGCGCCTGGAATGGAGAACTCGCGAGCTGCAGCGCTGAGTTACGGCTTGGGTTGAGGTACTGCGGCCCCCGGCGCATTGGCCGTGACCCACGTTTCCAACGCAGCCAACTGAGCCGCCGTGAGCCGCCCGCCCTTCAGAATCGTGGCACAGAGGGGGGTCACGAGGGCACTGGCGATCTTAGCGCCACCGCTGACCACGGGGTTGTTTAACAGACCCGCTTTCACTGCCTTGGTGATGTCCTTCTCATTGGCATCCACAGGCCAAAACGCGAGATAGGTCTTCCAGAAGGCGGTCTTCCATTGGGGGTCGGCTGGCGTTTGTTGAGCGGCCTTGGCAAGTTGCAACGCCATTTCACTCACAGCAAACACGACTGACGGAGGATTGGAAGCGGGTGGAAGCGGGACTCGACCCAGAGCCTTGGCTGCTTCAGTCCGCACGCTCCATGAGCGCGTCGGATCGCTGACAACGTTCTTCAGGCCGGTCACCACGATGGGCTGCTTCAGTTGATCAAGCGCTGCGGAACCCAAAGCTCCGACCAGACGCAACTCGTACCAATGGTCGGCGAGGCGATTGGCCGTCTTCACGGCGACGAGTTCGGAAATCACGGCCTCGGCAATCTTAGTTCGCTCGTTGACGTTGGGGGTCCCGATTTTCAGGATTCGGATCAATCCATTGGTCGCCACAAGTTTCACCGAGACATCTTGCTTGGGGTCAAGAATCGCCTTGACCAAAATCTCAAACACCGGAGTGAACGCTTCCGTCGCGATCCCTTTTGAAGGATCGCCAACGACCAACTCCAGCTCATTCATCAATACGACGATCTGGATCCGCACTTGGAGGTTGTTCTCCAAGAGGGGCGCGGCCTGCTTGATGAACTCCAGCATGAGACTTCGGCGGAACTCAAGAATTGCGGCAGGTTTCAAGTCCTTCGCCGCCGAACCGGCTCCATTCAAGTCGCGCCGCAGCACGTTCCGCAGCGTGGTGACGTAGTACGGCTGCTTCTTGGCGTTCTCGGGCTGCAGGTTGTCTTTCAAAGTCATCTGAGCGAGGCGATATCGAATGCCCGCCTTGATTGCGGCCTTGCTGGCCTCGTCCGAGAGTCCCTTGTTCAGGACTTGCTGAAACTTGCCGTCCTCTTTCTTCAGTTTGTCCAACTCGTCCGGCAGCGCAATCGGCATGTCGAGGTCAAGCAGCGGATTCCGTTCCTTGGGAGGAATGAAGTCCAGCGGCAGCGCTTCCGAGTCGATCACGAGAGGTGCCGCCTGGCCTTTCGGAGTGGCGGCTTTCGTGCCGGGAGTCGCAGTGGCCTTGCCTTTGCTTTTCGCGGCTTGCCCGAAAGCAGCATCCGTCACGATGAGGCCGCAACAAACGGCGAACAACGCGCCGCAGAGCCAATTCGGAAATGCAGTTCGACACCGAACTGTCTGCTTCACAATCACGCTCGTGTCTTGCACGGGGCCATCCCTTTTTGTCACGAATCCGTGTTGTGGCTGAGGTTCCAAGGCATGGAAAGGATGTGCGATCCAACGTTCTCACCGACGATCACGACGGGCGTGAGGTTGGGTTCGGGGATCGAGGTCGCAAACACTACACGCCGATTCCGGCTTTTGCCACCCGACAGACGGGTTTCCGGTCACGACTTTGCGACGCAATCCGAGTACCCCTGAACGTTCGGAACCTTCGACACGATGAGGATTGTTTAACGGGGACATCGATCACCTGAGAATTCGGCCAAACGTGTAGAGACGCACGACAACGAAATGCTTGAGTCGGGTTATCTCAATCGACATGAACCGTCAGCATCGTGCTGGGGACTCTGCCAGCCAGACCAACCGTAAAACTTCGTCTCAAGCCTGCCAACAATTCGGCAGCTTGGCGGCAGTTCTGACCGTGCCTCCCGCGAGTTCCATCTCTTGTCTATAGTGATCGCCGGATGGACCGATCCCCGAACTTACTCGGCCTCGTGCGTCGCTAACAATGAGAAGTTTTTTCGCGGTGCGGCTCGCTCCGTTTATCTGGCGGCTAGCGAATGCAACGATCTCCCGCATGGTGCTGACTGTTGAGAAGTCGTCAGCAGAATGAAATCGCGTTCTCGCCCTTCGTCCCGCTCACCGATCCTTGATTGCAACGTCAACAACCCTCACGAACTTTCGGCTCTCCGCCATTCCTGTTGGCCCGCAGAAATTAGCCGCAGGGCGCTAGCCCCGGTTAAGCGAAATAGAACCGGGGCTAGCGCCCTGCGGCTGATG
>JAYVOX010000422.1:0-20969 GCA_043757695.1 Schlesneria sp. | reverse complement strand
GACGACTCATCCGTCAACCCGTTTCCATGACCAAAAAGAACGTGCCGCCAACGAACTCCGTATTACTCCATGTCCCCCAATAATTCCAAGTCCGGGCGGGTTTCCAGACAGACACCTAGGGCTTCGTCTACGCTTATTTTTGGGGTAGCCATGTTCGCCAGAACGTGGGAATCCCGCACTCTGGCGAGTGCAGCTACCTGATTATTTAGCGTTGACGCGGTACTAACAGCAGTTTTGATTTGAAAGCTGACTGCAATCCCGCGAACTCGGCGCGGGCCAAATTCACAACGATCAAGAATGGGAACAACCATGAGTGACGACGCGCCCGACGTGGACACGCACCTGCAAGAGTTGGAAACGCGGATTGACGATCTGCGGGATCGGGGGTGGTATGCGACCGCCTGCCGACTCAGCCGCGAGATGAAGCGGTTGGCGAAGCAGGAGCAGCGCGTGATTCCCTACCTGAAGGCGAACTTCTGTCTGATGAACGACGCGCAGTCGCTGTTCGACCCCGAGCTGGGCAAGGAGGCGGCGATGGAAAGCATCGCGCTGCTCGAAAGCGAAGAACTGGCTCGCAAGCATCAGCCCGATTTTCCCGAGAACGCCTATCAGGGGACGGTCGCGTGGATGTCGACGTGTGCGTATGACAATCTCGCGAAGCACGTTGCCGAAACGGACGGCTACAACTCGGAGGGGATTCACGAGTGCATCAGTGACGGACTGCAAGTCTGCCGTCGGACCGGCAAGCTGGAGTGTACGACCTGCTTTCGCGAGTACGCGGGCGATGTCTATCGGGCGTCGGACGATCTCGACATGGCGACGCATTACGCCCGCGCGGGCTTCGGTCATCAACCGAAAGAGGGGGGAATGGATCGCCGCTGGATCAGCGGCAAGGATGTCGTCAACTTGCTGGAGTTGAACGGGCAAGTCGAGGCGGCGATTGAGACCCTGTTGCAGGCGTTCCAGTTCATCGAGACCTATCACGCTCAGAATGCCGCTCGATTGTCAGGGTCGCTGATGTTGGAGTCGTTGTTGTGGCTGACGGGTCGCGAAGCCGAATGGCTGACGCTGCGGGAACGCGTGATTCCTAATGGAGTCGATGTCACCGAGCCGCCTGTGGGCGAGGATCCGTCTCACGAACTCAAGCGCCTCTACTGCGATGTCATCATCGCGACGCGGAAGCACGACTATCCGAGCGCGATCGAAATGCTGACTCGCATGGACCGGATGCTCGCCACCCGCCAATGCCTCTCGAACTGGTTCGAAGTGCGGTTGCGGCTGATCGCGTTGCAGTTGCTGGCGGGCAATACCGTGCAGGCCGAAGCGCTGGGCCGGCCGTTGGAGGCGAAAGCCAAACCGGCGCGCGACTGGCTCACGCTGCGACGGCTCCGGCGATTGCTGTCCGGTGAGATTTCGCCGACTCCGACCGCCGCCGTCGAACCGTTTTCGAGCGGACCGTTCGCTTTGAATTCCGTTGTGGGAACGAGTTCCTCGACGGGACAGGCGGCGACGGGTCTATCGTCCGACGAAGCGTCTTCATCCGAGAATTTGCCCGTGTCCGCAGAGGCTTCAACCTCCGAGACCGACGCGAACGAATCGCCCATGGCGGCGCGACTGCGTGAGTTGGAGATGGCCTGCAAATCGGCCGACAGTGAGGCGGCGGCCACTCTCGCGCTGAACGACCTCGTGGCCGTCGAACTGAAGAGTGTGACGGACGCCGTTGACGCATCGTGGTTGGTTTGGCTGGCTCATGTCATGGCGGGTCCGCTCGATCGCAGCGTCGAAGCATGGCGCTGGGCCAAGCCGCTACTCAGTCGCTGCGGTCAGGATGCGACAACGCTGAATGTCCTCGCGACGCTGGCCTGGGCCGCTCGCAGCCAGGCTCCCGACGACGAGGCCGATACGATCGCCACGCTCGAACAGATCGAGAAGTGGTATCGCACGTCGCTCGACCTGAACGCCGACCATGCCCGCAATCATTCGCGCGCCGGTCAGTTCTATTGGAGCCTGAGCCGCGAAGGAGAAGCGGAGCGCTGCTGGGCGCGCAGCTTCCGTTTGAACCGCAGCGATGCGCAAGTCGCTCTGCAACTGGCCCGAGTCTACGACGCGACCGACCGCCGATCGGATGGCCTCGCGGTTCTCGACATGTGCATCCGCGAGGGGGCCGATGATCCCGAGTTGTTCTGGGACGCGGGTGTTTCGGCGCTCTCACTGGAACGTTGGGAGTTGGTCGTCACGTACTTCGACCGCTTCGAAGAGCTGTCCCCCGAACAATCGTGGACTCACTACTACCGGGCGCTCGCACTGCTGGAACTGCATCGTCCCGATGAGGTGCTGGCCGCACTCGACCTGGAGGCGGCTCGCAGTCCGAATCAGCTCTATGGCGTGACGATCCTCCGCATCAATGCGTTTGAGCAACGGGACGACATTGATGGCTTGAGGGCGGGAATAAGCGATCTGCTCACGCAGCCGCTTTCCGATGTGGACTATGTGTCAGTGACCGGCTTCATCCGACTGTTTGAAAAGCTGTACGCCTCCATCCAGAAGCTCCCCGCAGACGACCCGCAACGGCAGCAGGTTGAATTGCTGGCCCTGCAAGCGGGCATGATGCCCGACGATTACTTCGCGCCGACACGCACCGCACGACCGAAGCAAGAAGGAGTCAACTTCTACGTCGTTGAGGTCTCGCAGCCGCTCGACGAACGCTGGGCTTCGCTCCCCGGTCGCTTTGCAGGATTGGAAGAGTGGACCGGCTACCTCGCGACGTGGGGAGTTCTCGCCCTTGACGAAGAGGCCGCAAAACAGTTGGCCCTCGAAGCCCAGTCGCACTGCTTCCCTCTGTCCGGCGAAGTGAAGGAAGTCCTGCTGCAAGGCGAAGGCTATACCGACTCGCCCGGCATCGTCTGGCAAGGTCGCCGCGAGGAACTGACCGTCGGGGAACCGTCGGCAGAATGAACCGCGCACGGCCATGAATGAGACGATTCCCCGGATTAGTCCCAACCAACGGCGGGGTGGCAGGGTCAGTAGCGAAGCGGATGGCCCTGATTCCGCGAGCGAGCCGGTTTGGAACGGGGCCTTCCCGTTGGTCAGACCCCGCCACCCCGCCGATACTGTCAATCTGTTGGATTAGACTTCGCACGGCCCGAATTGAGACATTTGAATGTAGCCACGTTTCGCCAGAACGTGGGCTGTTTGATCGTCCCGCCCGCACTCTGGCGAGGTGCGGCTACGTCTCACTTCAGCCCGCGCGAGGTATAGACTGCGAAGCCCGCTCGAATCATTTGATGATGCATTGAAACGGCAGAGTTGCGGTGTTCCAGTCGGTTTGAAATTGATGTCGGTTCCTCGACCTACGTCACTCCGCGAACAACGCCCGGCTTCAGCAGGGAAGAGAGTTCGTGCCGGTCGCCTGACCACTCGATCTGGTCAAACAGGCGTTGCAACTTCGCGCCGCGTGCTGCGTTGAGCGATGACATCCATGCGATGCGGCCTTGCAGGTGTTCGAGGAAGCGAGGGCGAGCCTCTTTGTTTTGCGAGGCCGGGCCGAAGCGAATGCAGTTGAAGAGCTGAGCCTTCAGTTTGTCAAAGTCGCCGCGTGGCGGATTGGGGTGTTCGTTCAAGATCACTCCCGCGACGCGTTGGCTCGCGCAGGCTGGCAACATGCGCGTCTTGCGGGCGCGGATGGAGAAGCCTTCATCGAGTGCGATCGCACAGACCAGCAAACGGAACCGCGACAGGCTTCGCGCAAACTCACCGTCGCCCGAGAACAGCAGATCATCGGCGTAGCGGGTGTAGTTCGCGTCGAATTTACTCGCGAGCGCAGCCAGTCGCACGTCGAGTCGATACGCGCACAAATTCGCCAGCGCGGGTGATGTCGGCGTTCCCTGCGGCAGATGAGTCGAACGATAGAGCAGACGTGCGTCTGCTGCTAAACCGCAGCCACTTTCGTGAGGCACGTCATTTTCGGCGAAGAACGCGGCGTCCGGAGCCGCGTTCGTGCAGAGTCCCGTCAGCAGCCGAGCGACCTGTTCGGGAAAGCCAATCGTGTGGAACAACGCGTTCACGCGCGCGGCCCGGATCGACGGGAAGAACTCACGCAGATCGACGTGCAACACCAGCTCGCGCCCCGTGTGCGGTCCAACATACGAAACGACCGACCGTCCGGGTTGAAAGGCATGAGCCGTGCGATGAGGCGGCACCGCATCAAGGATGCTGTGCAAGATTTGCCGTTGGAGTTGCTTCAGCCGCAGCTTCGGAACTTCGAGCAATCGCCAGCGTCCCGACTTCTTTTTCAACAGCCGATACCGATAGTGCCTCAACGGCCCTTCGGCCGTGCGACGTTCGTGGCCGTGAACATCGGCAAACCAATGGAGTTCGCGCACAGTTAGCCCGAGCCATTCCGCCAACTCGAGTTCGGTCGCGATCGCCGGAATCAAAACCTTGTTGGCCAGCGCGGGGGCCACTTGCATCTGACACGGCGGCAGTTTGATCTCACCGAGGTGCCGTCGCACCGCCAACTTAAAGACCAGTTTGCGATGGCCTTTCCCAGCAGCGAGGAACTCTGCCAACTCCTGCCAGCGCGGCACAGGCGGCGTCGCGCCGAAGCGTTCGATGATCGCCGACACGACCGGGGCCAGTCGCGGCTCATCCCGCGGCTTCAACAGCACCTGCTTTCCTCGCACGAGCAATTCCTCGGGCGACCACGCTCCACGAAGAAACGCGGTCGCCAGCATCCGCGCAGCGTTGGGAAGGTCACACATTGAGAAAAGTCTTCACGAGCAATCGCGACGATGGGACACGGTGGGGATTTGTGAGTCTGCTCACTCAGGATCGAGTTGAACGAAGAGGCTGAAAGAGGAAGCGAGGGCCTCGCCAAGCTCGGTGAGGCGTGAGCATTTCTGCGTAACAACGCAGTGACGCTCACGCTCGAAATACCTAGGTCCAACGTGTTCCCTGGGGTTGCCCCAGAGGAGGAGAGTTGCCGCAGAACGACAGACTCACCCAATACCAGAGGCCCTCGCTCCTCATCGGTCACGGTAGCGGGACGTTTCGAGATGTGTCAACGACGGCGCGAGATCGCGATGGGCAACAGAAGCGGTGGCTGATTGGTAGGCGAGTCATTCCATGATTTGCATTCCGAACTTCGCGCGGCATTCCAATGCGTGTTGTGGGTAGTACAAGTTTGGTGACTCCCTTTAACATGCCGCCTCACAAACGGCCCTTCATTCCTCAGACAGACTGCGTTGACCGTGGCCAAGAAACAGCCGAGCAAACTTCGAGTCGCTTTTCGTAAGAACCGGGGGAAGACGGCTCGGCTGAATGACATCACGCGCGCGGTGCAGACCGAGGGGGTTGACGTTGATCGGTTGGATCGTGGGCAGCGGGTCTCGGGCAAGGGAGAGTTGTCTCGCAAGCGAACCGTTGTCGGCGCTCGGATTGAAGGAGATCAGATCGTTCTTGATGTTGATGAGGCTGCTTGCCGACGCGGGCGGGTGCTGGCGGCGATTGGTTCGACGCAATGCACTGTGCAAGCGGATGAAGGTCAACTCGAAGCGGGGCGTCGCTACGAATGCACCGTGCGACGCGTGGTACGAACGGTCGCACGTGATGCACGGAACGCGGTCGTCACGGGCGATCATGTTCTGTTTGTGCCGACCGACGACGGGCAGGGTGTGATCGAGCGGGTTGAGCCACGGCAGGGAGTCCTGGCACGAGGCCATCAGTACAAGCAACACATTCTGGTGGCGAACATCTCGCAAGTGGCGATCGTCGTTTCGGCGAATGACCCGCCACTTAAGCCCGCGCTGATCGACCGCTTCATCGTGAGTGCCGCGAAGGGAGAAGTCGGTGCCCTGATCGTGCTCAACAAGTGCGACCTCGTGGACCTCGCCGATCTACAACCCTTGATCGGGATGTACGCGCGACTCGGTTACACAGTCGTACCGACGAGCGTCCTTGCCGGACGTGGGCTGGCCGCGCTGAGACGGCGGTTGAAGGGACAGCAAACCGTCTTCACCGGTCAGAGCGGCGTTGGCAAATCCTCGTTGCTCAACGCGCTACAACCGGGACTTGCGTTGCGGATCGGCGATGTGAGCCAGGTCACTCACAAAGGACGTCACACCACGCGCTATGCCGAACTGCGCGAGTTGGAGTCGGGAGGCTGGGTCATCGATACGCCGGGCATTCGGCAGCTCGAACTGTGGAACGTGCAGCCGGTCGAAGTGGAAGGCTTCTTCGTCGAATTTCTGCCGTTCATTCCACACTGCAAGTTCCCCGACTGCCTGCATCTGATGGAGATCGGCTGCGCAGTGCGACAGGCCCTGCACGACGATCTGATCTCGCGCGTGCGCTACGAAAGCTATCTGCGCATGATCGTCGATGACGAGTAGACGGTCGTGAATTTGATCCTTCGCGCGGTCTCATCCGAGACATTCCGAGCGGTGGACGTAAGTCCTCCGGTTCTGGGAGTGAAGAACCGGAGGACTTACGTCCACCGCTCGGAAAAATGTCATTCGTGACCGTGCGAGGCAGCATCGCTCTGCCACGTGAGGGTCTTGCGACCAAGATCAGGAACCTCAAATAAAAAGCCCCCGCGAAACAAGTGCTTCGCGGAGGCACGCCGTATACCCCAGGGATTGGATGGACCGTTCCGGCGAAGGACCTCACCTGATCTGGATACACGGAAGAACTGCGGTGGGATTATCCGACTGGCAATGGGGTTGTCAATCACGCGGTCGAGGAGTGAGCCATCGGGCTGGTCCGCTTCAAAATGAACGGGCGGTCTGCTTGCAGGCTGTCGCTAATGGCGAGCGGCAAGAAGAAATGTCTCTGTAGGATGGGCACTCTTGCCCGTCCCGGCTTGAAGACAGAGATCCGGACGGGCAAGAGTGCCCATCCTACATCGCGGTCTGACAATTTCTGCCGCTCGCCTTAATGCGCGTGACCGAGACCATGTTGATGGACGTGAATCTCGGCCGGTCCCTCACCCTGACCGTGCGTGTGGCCCGGTTCCAAATAGCCGATGAGGAACGCCAGTAAGACCCCGAACAGGAGCGCGAATGAGAGTCTCATGCGGTCGTGCGCGTGGAACTGAACTTCGGGCAGCAGGTCGCTCAGCGAGATGCACAGGAAGACTCCCGCCGAGAATGCCAACGCTCCGGCGAGTATGACATCGTGAGCGGCCCCGAATTGTTGTAGGCCGAGATAGAAGGCGACTGCGCCCACCGGGCACATCAGCGCGTAGCCGAAATTCACGAGGTTTCTCACACGGAGAGACCAGCCGCCAGCCGCCATCAACGTGGTGATCGACAGCGAGTCGAGCGGCTTGTGCAACACGACTCCCAGAAACGTTCCCAGCCCGAGCAACCACGCCTGATTACCCGCGTGCAGCGCGTCGGCCTTGACGTTGGCGGCCAATGCGCCGCCGTCAATGAGTGTATGGATTGACAGCCCCAAGAAGATGCCGACCCAACTGGCTCCCTGCGCGGGGTGATGGCTGTGTTGGTGGCTCGAATCGTGATCATGGTCGTGGTCATGCTTTGCGAGGCAATCCTGATCGTGAGCATGGTCGTGATCGTGGTCATGTCCGCAGAGATGATCGTGATCCCCATCCGTGGCCACCGGCTCATGATTGTGGAAGTGAAACATTCGCAGCATGAAGAACGTGGTGAGCAAGCCGACCATCAGCCAACCGACACACCAATCCAAGGCATAAGCGTGACTCTGACCATTCCCCGCCATCGCCTCGACGGCATGAGGCAACTGATGAAAGATGGCCACTCCCAACATCAGTCCGCCGATCAGACTGACGAGGAACTGCATCCGCGAATGAGTCAGCCGAATGAGGGACGGGAGATAACCGCCGAGCAGCGACGACATCACAATGAGAACGCAGTAAATCGTCAGCAATGTCGGGGGCCACCAGTTCATGTCTCAGCCTTTAAAACGAACGTCTATCAAAATCGGAGACAACGCCGCGTGATCATGCTTCACACTGCGCGCGGTCCAAGCAAAGTCTTTGCGAGCCGAACAGCATTGGCCGAGCGGTTCGTGAATTAGCGAAAACGAACCGTGGGATAGTCTTCCAGTCTGTCACTCATCCGACGGAATAACAGGCTGGAAGCCGCTCCTCACGAGTCAGACAGTTCCAGCCGCTGCGCTCATAAGGCGAGCGGCAAGAAGAAGTGCCCGTCCTACATCGTGGTATGACAATTTCTGTCGCTCGCCTAACAACTCAAATGGCCGCACGAGAGATCGTGCTTCAGCAGCGGCGGAGAGCGGGCGTCAGTGAAAGCCCTTCCGGCGGACTAGGCTGTATCGTTCCAACGCTTCCAAAATGATCGGGAACGCCGTCTTGGCCGAAGTCAGTTCGTCCACTTCGACCGCCTTCCCTTCCAGCATTTTGTAGTCTTGGAAGAACCGGCGAATCATCGCCAACCGATGCGGTGGAAGTTCGTCCGCTTCCGTGAACGAGTTGAACTCGGGGTCTTTCGTGGCGATGGCGAGAATCTTGTGATCGCGTTTGCCGCAATCGACCATCGTCATCAATCCGATGGCTCGCGCTTCGACCAGCGTCAGCGGATCAACCGGTTCCTGACACAGCACGAGTACGTCGAGCGGATCGTCGTCCTCAGCCAATGTCTGCGGGATGAAGCCATAGTTCGCGGGATAGTAAACCGCCGAATGCAGCATTCGATCCAACCGCAACATGCCGGTTTGCTTGTCGAGTTCGTACTTGACGCTCGACCCGCGCGGGATTTCGATGACGGTCGTGAACTCGCCAGGCAGGTTTTCACCGGGGACGACATCGTGCCATGCGTGAGTCATGCAAACGGTTCCAGTTTCTAGCGGAGAGGGGACGACTAAGAGAGGCTTCTATGTGGCTCGGGCGGGAGTGTAGCAGCCGATTTCGTCGCCGCAAACAAGGGTCGGTCAATCAACGACTGGAGTTCCGCTGTTGGTCTTTGACCTTCTGTCGCAGCTCTCGCTTTTGCCGCTTACTCAGCCCGCGCAGTTGCTCGGCAGTCAGCCCGTCGTCCAAGCGATACGACGCATCGCCCTCACTCGACTCTTCCTCGTCATCTGACGCATCGACGGGGTTGGAGGCCGCTGGCTGAGCGGCACGGCTTGGCTGAGCGGCACGTTGTGGCCATGACTCCGCCGCAGGCGTCTTCTGTGGCCCCATCGAGTTCTGTGACCCCATCGAAGCCGCAGAGGTCACGGCACTGACCGCAGCGGATCGCGTTGATCGAACTGGTGGTGGTGCTTCGACTTCCTCTTCGGTTTCGTCCCATTCGTCCTCGCCAGACGATTGATCCAGTTCCGAATTGGCGTCATAGGAGTCGGCGGAATTGTTGTCGGTGTACTCGTCCTCAAGTTCGTCCTGCTGCTCTTCATCCTCATCGACGACGGCAACTCGCGTGCGCGGCTTTGTGACACGTTTCGCCACCGGTTTGCGCTTCCGCTTGGGAGTCTCCTCCGCCTCAGGCACTTTCCGGCTGCGGCGTTTCGGTTTGGCTTCGGTCTCTTCGAGGTCGGCAACTCCCTTTGCTCGCCTCGTGAAGAGACCACTTACCGCGTTCCAACCGCGACTCACAAATTGAAGAAGCCCTTGGGCCACACGCAGTCGCAGCGAGTCGGCTTTAGGCTCATCACATTCAGGAGGATCGGGACTGACATAAGCCACGATCCGCGCGTGCAACCACAGCCCGAGGAACACTGTTCCGACGGCGAACAACGGCACGATCAATCGCGCCGGCCGAAGCCAAGTTTGGGTTTGAAGATCAGCAGCGAACAACTCCAAAGCGGCCGTCGCGATCCCCAGCAACCACGCCGCTCGCAACGTCCAAACGGTCGAACGACCTCGCCGAACGTCGCGATCAAGCAGGAGCATCAACGGAATGGAAACCACGCCTGCCGGGAGCAACCACGCCACCACGTTGCCGCGCCAAGGCAACCAGTCGAACTGAGCGACGATTTCGCCAATCAACCCATGAGCGTTCGTCAGCGAACAGAAGGCCGCTCCCAGAAACGCGACCGCCGCCCACGGCCACACTCGGTATCGACCATCGAAATCGAGCTTGCACTGCACGCGATACCACGCGATCAGAACAGCCAACTGGGCAGACAAAAACCAAAGCGTCGCTTGGACGAGTCCCCCCAAAATCGGGCGGTCCCCCAACAGCAACTGCTTCGTCAACGGAGCCAACTCCGGTCGAAACACAGTTGGATGAGTGAGCGCAAAAGAGACGGCGATGAGCAACAGCCCGAGCATCGCTCCGTAGGTCCAAATCCGCCATTCGTAAACGGGAACCCACGGTGCGGCCGCTTCTGATCCCACGAGTTCCGATTCGACTCGACCCGACGTTGCAATGCCTTCGAGCAGTTCGTCGTTGGGAGGCGCACCTTCCCCGGCGACAGCCAATCGGCGTCGACGCCTATCATCAAGGGACTTGGAGCCTACAGACGGAATAGCCATGGCTCGCGAATGCCATCCTTGGAAATGCTGCTCTGCCACTCACCGAGTGAACCGGTTCGGCATCCCGCCAGCAACCGGCTCCACCCCGTCGTCTGACATCGGTGAAGAGTCCGCTTCCTGTTCAGAGGAATTCGCTCTGGATGATTCACTCGCCCGAATAGCCCAAACGAACTGAGTTGACTCGCCCGTTCGCCAAATCGCGTCCTTGATTCACGGAAAAAAACAGCCCGGAATCACAATCTGACTCGACCTTGTAGACGCGACAAAGACTATTTCTGCAGGATCAGCTTGTCATTCTTGGTGAGTCTCAAGCGATAGGTCTCTTCGCCGTGAACGATCAAGACCTCTTTTTCACCAAGCAACAAGCTGGAAGAGTTGATCTTTCGCAGCGAGTCTGGCGGCGGAGATTTGGGTGACAAGTCATTATTGGATAGCTGTTTGCGTTCCACTTTACTCATTGGGGAGTCTCCATATTCGGGAACCTTGAATCCCGTCGAGCGGCTTTCGCGGGCGAGAAAAACGGTCTAATTTTTTCAGCAATGACGCTTGCTAAAAATCAGTTCGGACGGCAATACTCACGACATTGAGATTCAGTGTCAACTCGCTTGCGGAGTTGATCCTCATCACCGTGATGCTCGCCAGCACCGTGCCAGCCATGCGAACGGACAATTGCCCTGCCAACTGCTGGTAGCCGCAAGCGTGTTCCCCATGTCTTTGCTGGAGTCCTGAAGATGAATGACCGTCGCCGACCTTCTCGCCGAAATCGTGGCTTCACACTGATCGAGTTGCTGGTGGTGATCGCCATCATCGCTATTTTGATCGCCCTCTTGCTGCCCGCCGTTCAACAGGCTCGTGAGGCTGCTCGCCGTACTCAGTGCAAGAACAACCTGAAGCAAATCGGCTTGGCACTGCACAATTACCAAAGCACGCACAGCGTCTTTCCGCCGAGTTTCTGCATCGGCGCGACAACGGGAGGGACTTGGTCGATTCATGCGAGAATTCTGCCCTTCATGGATCAAGCCAGTGTATTTGCATCTGCCGATCTCTCCATTGGGTATGGGGTCGCTCCCAATTCCACAATCGGGATCACACAGATGAAGGTTCCCGGCTACGTTTGCCCGAGCGAGGTCAATGCCACTGTCAGAGTCTCAACCTCAACCCCGCCGGGTGCGAATCACTTCCCCTCGACTTATGGTTTCAATGGCGGAGCGTGGAACTTCTTCACAGGAGGAGCAACCTATGCAGACGGAGTCCGGCCGGGAGACGGAGCCTTCGCTCCCAACAGCAGCTTCTCACCCGGCAGCTTCACAGACGGGATGAGCAACACGCTCTGCTTCTCGGAAGTCAAAGCCTATACACCCAACGGAGGCGGAGTGGCGATTGCCGCCGGAACGGCTCCACCGTACTCACTCGATCTGACCAGCTATATCACGGGAACAATCAGTGCGAATGGCCACACCGAGTGGGTAGACGGCAAGATTCATGAAGCGGGCTTTACCGCTACTTTTCCACCGAATTCCAGAACGATCATTGCGGCGGCATCGGGAAGCACTCCAGCCGTTTTCGGCGATCTGATTTCCTTCAAAGAACGCTCCGTCGGTAGCCTCACAAATCCCACCTTCGCCGCAGTAACGGCGAGAAGCTTCCACCCCGGAATGGTCAATGCGTTGCTAATGGACGGTTCCACCAGATCGGTCTCGGAAAACGTCGATGTCTTCGTTTGGAGAAGCATCAGCACACGTGCCGGTGGTGAAGTGGTCGGCGAATTCTGAGCGAGCGACTGCTCTGTCAACCTTTTTGTCTGTTGCTCGCGTGAAATCAGATTCCGCGTTCCTCAAAACTCAATCCACCCAAGAGGCAGAGACCTTTACATATGAATCAAAATGCCGTGTTTCAACAACCCGAGGTCTCCGCAAGACGCCGCGCATTCACTCTGATCGAGCTACTAGTGGTGATCGCCATTATCGCCATCTTGGTCGCCTTGCTATTGCCCGCCGTCCAACAAGCTCGCGAAGCTGCCAGACGAACGCAGTGCAAAAACAATCTCAAACAGATCGGGTTGGCACTGCACAACTACCACGATGTTTACACCAAGTTTCCCCCCGCGCTGTGTCTGACACTTTCCGGTGCCGATTACGGCCAATGGGGGCCTCAAGCGCGGCTGCTGCCGTTTTTGGATCAGGCGAACCTGCAACGACTGATCGACTTCTCGCTGCCCTATGATTCGCAACTCGCGGTCGTGCGTGTCCGCATCCCCGCGTTCATGTGTCCCAGTGAGGTCAATGATCGAGGCAGCGTGGAAGACGGGATCAATCAGTACCCGATCAACTACGCCGCCAACTTTGGGACCTGGATGATCTTCAACCCGGTGACGGGTCAATCCGGCGATGGAGCATTCGGTCCCAACAGTCAATGGGGAACCCAAAGTTTCATGGATGGCACGAGCAACTCGCTCGCCTTCAGCGAGGTCAAGACGTTTCAGGCGATCATCAAGGAAGGCGGCAGTCCCACGGCGACACCACCGAGCGATCCGCAAGTGGTGGGCGGCTGGACCGGCAATTTCGAGGCGGACAACGGTCACACCGAATGGGTCGAAGGCCGCGTCCATCAGGACGGCTTTACCACGACGTTTCGGCCCAACTCCAACGTGGTCCACGTCGATTCCGGCAAGACCTACGACATCGACTACACCTCGGTCGAAGAGGGGGATTCGACGACCGCTTCCACCTATGCCGCGGTCACGTCGCGCAGTCACCATGTGGGGATCGTGCAGTCGCTGCTGGTCGATGGCGCTGTCCGTGCGATCTCGGAAAACATCGACCTCAACCTCTGGCGGGCGTTGGGAACTCGCGCGGGTGGTGAGGTGGTCAGTGGATTCTGAGTGCCACTCACGGCGCGACAGCGGACTCCGACGATGCGGTCGATGCCGCTGAGTCTCGATGAGACTGCGGCGACAACAGCAACCACGGCTCTCGCAACCGGATCAACCAGGCGACTCCCAGATAGACGGCCGATCCGGCAACAAGCGGCAGCGCGAGCGTGATGCTGCGTGACGCGAGGCTGCTTTCACCAGATGCTCTTTGCAGCAGCAACCAACACGTAACGGCCATCGCCCCGGAAGCGATGGCCGTTTTGGTGAAGGTCAGGCCGATCTCGAACCAGAGCAGCTTTCCGACTCGGCGCTGCAACAGGCCACCGGTGGTGAGGCACTGAATCGCGGCGACCAGTGCCGTCGATAACGCCAAGCCGCGACCGCCCATCGGCCAGATGAGGCTCACGTTTAGAACCACGTTCAACAGCAACGCCGCCAAGCCGACGTACATTGGCGTGAGACGATCGCCGACGGCGTAGAAGCCGCGCTGCAAGATGAGCAGTCCGCAGTACGCCCACACGCCCGAGCCATAGCACGCGATCATGTCGCCCGTTTGCCGAGCGTCCTCCGCGTCGAATTTGCCGTATTGAAAGAACAGCGTCGCGAGCGGATGCGCCACGAGAACCAAGCCAACACTCGCCGGAATACCGATCGCCAGCACGAGCCGCACGCCCAGTGATAGGTCGGCGCGCAACTTGTCAGTCTCACCGCGCTGAGCGTGCATCGTCAGCAGCGGAAACAAGACCGTTCCCAGCGCGACACCGAACACGCCGAGCGGGAACTGATACAGGCGTTGTCCGAGATACAGCGCGGTCGCAGTTCCTGCGGTCAGCGGATAGACGGGTGATCCCGGCAGAGGCATCAGCGGGCCACCGCCCACCGGTTGCGTGAAGCCCCACGCCACGAAGCTGTTGAGCACGGCATTGATTTGCGTGATTGAGAGGCCGATGACCACGGGGAGCATGTCGCGCGCGATCTGCCAGACTCGGTCGAGTGCCAGTCGCCAGTCGCTGCGATAACCGAAGCCGCTGTGCGACAGCGCAGGCAGCGGGAACAAAAGTTGAAGTCCGCCCGCAATCACCACGACAAGTGCGGTCACGTAGATCTGGCTCGTCGCGTCCGGCCACAACGGGACGAGACTCCACAGCGCCGCGAGCCACGCGACATTCAAGACGACCGGCACGAGAGCGGGCCACAAAAAATGACCGAGTGCGTTCAGCACGGCACTCAACTGAGCCGCCAAGCAAATCAGGATGACGTACGGCAACAGCAGCGCGGTCAGGTTGCGCAGCAGCTTGGCTTGCTCGCTCAACTCGAACACCAAGCCGATTCCCCACAGCAGCCCTTCGGCCACGACGACGCCTCCACACAGCACGGCCATCAAGACAATGAAGACTGCCCACGTCGTGCGTGCGGCCGATTCTTGACCCTCGTCATTTAGCTCTTTCACGAAGACCGGCAGGAAGGCGGTTGTGAGTGCCCCTTCGCCCAGCAGCACCCGCGCAAGGTTCGGCAATCGAAACGCCACCGTGAACGAATCCAAAATCGGCCCGGCCCCGAAGATCGCTCCCATCGCCTGATCGCGCAGCAGGCCGAGGACTCGACTGCCGATCGTGCAAAGACTAACCACGCGCAGATTGCGCGAGACGTTGTGGAGCGAGTCACTCAAGATGGATGGCACCAGCGAGGAGAAGAAATTCAACAACTCAGACGTGCAGCAGGACTCGCCTCGAAAGAGATACCTCACGCGGCCCAAAGTGAGACGTTTGGGAGTTGGTCGAAACCGACTGTAGTCTTGTCGCTCCGCCGACAAGACACCCCGTCGGCGGAGCGACGGGGCTACAGTAGATGATCCGCAAAATTGTCTCACTTAGGACCGCGCGAGGTATAGGTGAACGCGTGGGAGCCGTCGAGACGCGACCCTGCGGTTGAATCCGCGTGTCGTCCTCAAGGGAAGTTTTGTCTGCGCAGTTCGCTGCTAGGCAGAGAGCGTGGTGATAGGATCGGCCTTCATGCAACACGCTTTGATCTCGATCCGTCGTCTCCTCGCGACCACGTGGCCTTCGCTGCTCGTGGCGGTTGTGGCGTGGATCAGCATCGTGGTGGCGATCGATCCGGCGGGGAGTTATCCGAACATGCCCGAGGGACCGGGGCTGACGGTGGACGAAATCTTCAACGTCGAGCAAGGGGTGTTGCTGGTCGAACAGGCTCGGGCACTCGGGTGGTTCAACCTTATACCCGGCGTGTCGGTCGAAGCCTTCAAGCCTGAGAACGGTTATCTGCCCGATCATCCTCCGCTGGGACGCTACTGGCTCGGCGTGCATCATCATCTGACGTGGTGGCTCGCCCCACCGTTCGATCCCGAAGGATTTTGCGTGACGGCGTGTGCCCGCACGGGATCGGCCACTGCGTTCGCACTGACAGTCTGGATGATCGGCCTCTTCGCGACTGCTCACTACGGCCGCGCGGCGGGCTTGTTGACGAGTCTCGCGCTGGTCCTGATGCCGCGCGTCTACGGTCACGCGCATCTGGCGTCTCTGGAAACGATCACGAACCTGACGTGTACCGCCGCCGTGCTGGCGGTGGCTCACTGGTGGAGCGGTTCCGCATCTGGGTGCCACGGTCACGGCTTTGCGTGGCCGTGCTGGCGTTCCAGAGCCACGGCCATGCAAAGCCATGACCGTGGCACCCGACCTAAGACGCTCGCCGACGCGAATGGTGTTCGTTCGATTGCATCCACTCCTTCAAGTCGAGTCGCACTGCTGACCGGCGTAATGATGGGCCTCGCGCTGCTGACGAAGATTCAGGCGGTGCTCATTCCGATCCCGGTCATTCTCTGGGCGCTGTGGCGATGGCGGACGAAGGCCATCCTGCCGCTCCTCATCTGGGGCGTGACGGCGAATGTCGTCTTCTTCGCGCTGTGGCCGTATCTGTGGCTCGATCCGATTGGCCACTTCTTGGAATACCTCGGTCGCACGACGAACCGCGCGACGATCCACTGCTTCTACTTCGGAGTCCGCTACGACGACAAAGCGGTTCCGTGGCACTACCCGTTCGTGATGTTCGCGGTCACGGTGCCGGTGGGGCTGCATCTGCTCGGAGTGTGGGGCTTGTTTTCACTTTTCGGGCGTCAGCCCCCAGCTCGAATTCCGAACACAGACGCAACTCCGAGCGGTGGACGTGAGTCCTCCGGCTCTTCAGGCGATCCGCAGACGCCACGTTCCACGAAAGCCCCCCTCACCCTAACCTTCTCCCCCGAAGACGGGGGCGAGGGGACAAGATCGCGCGACGTACTGCTGCTCGCCTGCACGGTGTTTCCACTGATCGTGTTCGCTCTGCCAGGAGTGGCCGTGTACGACGGTGAGCGTCTGTTTCTGACGAGCTTTCCACTGTGGGCGATCTTGGCAGGAAGGGGAACCTCCAGACTGTGCGAGTTCATTGTCCATCGCGCGGACAATTTGATCACGTTGCTCACGGCCGCCGTGGCGATGAGTCTCTTGTTGTTTTATCACCTCGCGTGGCAAGTGGGTCTTCGTCCGTGCCATCTCTGCTATTACAACGAACTCACGCTTGGACAGGTTGGGGCCGCGAGGGCGGGTTTGGAATTAGACTACTGGGGCGTCGGCGCGACGCGAACGCTGCTCACGGAGTTGGCTGAATTCGTGCCTTCCAATTCCCATGTCGCCACGACGCCCACGTTGCACCAATTTCAAGCCGACGAATATCGCCGACAGTCGCCCATCCTTAGACGGCGCGGAATCTCGACAGTCTCATATGAGTCGCTTGCGGCACCACCTAGTGTCGTGCTCGTGTTTCGTCGTCGCGCCGACCTTTCCAATCCGTGGACGGATGGATTATCGGAGAACGTGTTCGCCTGGACGCCGAGCCGCCACAAACCGGGCCGGTATTTCGTATGGTTGGCGTATGTGATTCAGGAGGGGCCGACGGGATGATGACACGTCCATTCGTTCGTCTCTTGGCAGTATTTCTGGTTGTTCCCACCATGTGCGAGCAATGGCAGTGAAATCAAACCTCGAACGCTACAGCCGCCAGATGCGGTTTGCCGGGATTGGCTCCGACGGGCAGGAGAAGATTCGCACAGCCAGAGTGTTGTTGTGTGGGTGCGGTGCATTGGGGACCGTGCTGGCCGACACGCTCGTGCGGGCGGGAGTTGGCTTCCTGCGGATTGTCGATCGGGATTTCGTCGATCTCTCCAACTTGCAGCGGCAGGTGTTGTTCGATGAGCAGGACGTGGCCGAGCATTTGCCGAAGGCCATCGTCGCGGCCAACAAGCTGGCGCGAGTCAACTCGCAGGTGACGCTCGAACCGCACGTGGCCGATGTCGATTGGCGGAACGTGCGCGAGTTCGCCCGCGACGTGGACCTGATCCTCGACGGGACCGACAACTTTGAGACGCGGTTCCTGATCAACGACGTTTCGTTGGAGACCGGCATCCCGTGGATCTATGCGGGAGTCGTTGGCAGTCACGGCCAGACGATGGCCATCTTCCCGAATGAGTCGGCCTGTCTGCGCTGCGTGATCGAGTCGCCTCCCGATCCGGGATCGACCGAAACGTGTGACACCGCTGGCGTGATTGCTCCCGCGATTCACATGGTCACCGCGCTGCAAGCGGCCACGGCGCTGAAGATCCTGTCGGGGCAGAGGCAACTCGTCGAACCGAAGCTCACGATTGTCGATGTGTGGGACGGTACGTTGCGACAGATGAACGTGGGCGGCCTGCGCGAGCGAGGCGAGTGTCCCGCCTGTGGCCACGGCCGACGCGACTTCTTGAACGGCGGCCACTCGTCGCAATCGACCGTGTTGTGCGGCAGGAACTCAGTCCAGATCACACCGGCCGAACCGAGCCGCCTCGCATTGGAAGAGCTTGCCGCGCGACTGGCTCCGCTCGGCGAAGTCACTCGCAACCCGTTCCTGCTCCGCTTCCAACCGCGCGGCGAAACACGGGACACTCATTCAACGGCTTCCCGTGACCCGCGCGAGTATCAGCTCACCGTCTTTCGAGACGGCCGCGTGATCGTGCAAGGAACCGAGGATCTCGCCGTCGCACGCGGTCTCTACGCGAGGTATGTCGGTTCATGAGCAACGCTCGGCGGAAGCGTCCCCTTGGAACGCAGTTTCAGTTTTGATTCCGCCCGGCTCACACTCGGCTCACCTTGATCATCAGATCGTGACCGCCAGTTGTTGATGCGCCGTCCCTAACACCACACCTAACAGCCTGTTGAAAACCGTAGGGTGGACGCCCCGTCCGTCCGTTTCCAATTGGTTTTCGCTCGGACGAGGCGTCCAAGCTACGTTTTTCAATGGGCTGCTAACGTCCAAACAGCGGTCACTCATCCCACGTTTCGGGCGCACCAGTTCGCGACTCTTCGAGATGCCACCGCACGCAGCCGCTGATTGACCGCGCTGTGGCGCGGCATGATACTCGCCTCATCTGTTGTCCCTTGATTTGTTGTCTGAGGATCACCTCATGCCGTTTCGATTCGGATGCGCCCTGTGTGGACTGTTGCTCGGTTGCGTGAAGGCCTTCGCGCAGGAGGCAACTGCAGCAGAGGACTATTCAACCCGCGTCAAGCCGCTGCTGACGAGGCACTGCGCGAAGTGTCATGGCTCGCAAAAACAGATGTCGGGACTGCGCATCGACTCGGCGAAGGGGTTGCTCGTTGGTGGAGACAGTGGCGCGGCGATCGTGCCGAACGACTCGGTGAAGAGTCTGCTCGTGCAGGCCATCATGGGAGCAGAAGGAGTCTCGAAGATGCCGCCCGAAGGACCAAGCCTCAGCGCCGACGAGATCGCTCTGATCCGGAAGTGGATCGACGACGGAGCCGAGTCTCCCGCGACCGAAATCGTCGATGAAGTCGCAGCGAAGAAGAGCGATCACTGGTCGTTCCAACCCATCCGGCAGCAGGTCGCGCCCACCGTCAAGCAACTCGCCGCCGTGCGAGGTCCGCTGGACAGCTTCATCGTGGCGCGGCTCGAACGAGAACGGATCGCGCCGTCGCTCGAAGCCGATCGCGCGACGTTGCTCCGCCGCGTGACGCTCGATCTGCTTGGTGTCACGCCGTCTCCCGATGAACTGCATGAGTTCCTCGCCGATACGTCACCCGGTGCCTACGAACGACAGGTCGATCGGCTGCTTGCCTCACCCCATTTCGGAGAGCGTTGGGGCCGCGATTGGCTCGACGCCGCGCGCTACGCCGACTCCAACGGCTACACGCGCGACCAGCCGCGCACGATCTGGAAGTACCGCGATTGGGTGGTCGAAGCCTTCAACCGCAACCTGCCATTCGATGAGTTCGTCATCGAGCAACTGGCGGGAGACATGCTGCCCAACGCGCGGCTGGACCAGATCGTCGCGACCGGCTTTCACCGCAACACGCTCATCAACGAAGAGGGCGGGACCGACCCCGAACAGTTCCGCATCGAAGCGGTCGTCGATCGCGTGAACACGACCGGCACGGTGTTCCTCGGCCTGACCGTCGGTTGCTGCCAGTGTCACGATCACAAATACGATCCGCTCAGCCAGCGCGAGTACTACCAGTTCTTCGCCTTCTTCAACAACGCGGCCTTCAATGGGGGCGATCCCGCCGCGCCGCGAATTGATGTCCCCTCGCGCGAGCAATTCGAGCGAGGCGAACCCGATCGCCAGAAAACGTTGCGAGCCGAGATCGCGCAGCTCGCCAAACAAATCAAAGCCTCAACCGACGCGATCCTTGCCGACCAATATGAGTGGGAGCAGACGCTCACCGACGACGACAAAAAGAAGCTGCCGTTCAACGTGAAGAACGGCGTCGATCTCCCACCACGCGATCGCTCGGCCACACACAAACGCGATGTCGATGCCTACTTCCGCACACTGCCGGTCGCGCGAGAGAAGTACCCGCAGCTCGACCAGATCGCCAAGCTGCGCGACCAAGAACCGAAGTTCCCCTCGACGATGGTCATGCAGGAACTGCCCAAACCGCGCGACACATTCATCCACCTGCGCGGCGACTTCCTCCGCAAAGGGGCGAAGGTCGAACCGGCCGTGCCCGCAGTGTTGGGGAAGGTTGAAGGTCGAGGGTCGAGGGTTGAGGGGCAGCAGGAAGAAGCTCCGGTTTCACTCGACGCTGTTGTGCGCGGGTCTCCCGACCCCGCACAACCTCCGACTGAAGGTCTCCCGTCTTCCACTTCGCCCTCCACTCTCAACCTTCCACCCTCAACCCGCCTAGACCTCGCGCGCTGGCTCGTCTCGCCCGAGAACCCGCTCACCGCGCGCGTCACCACCAACCGCATCTGGCAGAAGTATTTCGGACGGGGTCTCGTCGAGACCGAGAACGACTTCGGCACCCAGGGCACGCCTCCGTCGCATCCCGAATTGCTCGACTGGTTGGCAAGTGAGTTTGGTGGTCAGTCGCGTGACCACAGTCGGACAACAATCGCCCCCCAAGTCTCACCCACCGCCGCCTCGCCTGCCCATCAACCATCAACCCTCAACTCTCAACCCTCATGGGACACCAAACGCTTCCACCGTCTGATCGTCACGTCGGCCACGTATCGTCAAGATTCTCGGCATCGGCCCGAGTTGGACGAACTGGACCCGATCAACAAGCTGCTCGCGCG
>JAYVOX010000421.1:0-1509 GCA_043757695.1 Schlesneria sp. | reverse complement strand
CTCGCGAGCACCGTGGTTCTCTGCGACAGCGGAAGAACTGACATCAGCCGGACGTTTGTCGATCGGATTTGCTCGCACCAAATCGACAAGGGACGCAGCCACCTCGGGAACAGTCGTGGCCTTGGTGGGCTGCTGTTCCGAATCAACTTGTAAGGCGTGCGAAGTGGGCATGGCTGGCAGTAATGATCGGGCGGTAGTGATCAAACAGGGACGGGCAGCGAAGAGTCTCTGCCACCCAATTCACGACGAGCGTCTGGCCTTTCCGATCGTTCACTGAGGCGGTGCAATCCCGAAGTCTTCGATGGTTAGCAGCGCACGGAAAGGCAGGTTGCGTGCAGCGAAGCACGCGGCTCCGCCCTCCTTGCGATCCACGATTCCGATGACGCAGACGACCTCACAGCCGAACTCGACAATACGATCAACAGCTTGAAGAGCGCTACCGCCGGTCGTCACCACATCGTCAATCACCACGACTTTGGAACCGGGTCGAACCGGCCCCTCAACATAGCGCTGCGTACCGTGTCCCTTCGCTTCCTTGCGGACTAGAAAACCATCGAGTGATCGCCCGGACTCAGCCGCTGCGACGAGGACTCCACCCACGATCGGGTCCGCTCCAATCGTCATGCCACCGATTGCGTCGAACGGAACATCGTGCAGTAAATCGAGCAACCCGAGGCTGACTTGCCGCAGCCCAGTCGAGTGCAGCGAAATCTGCTTGCCGTCGAGGTAGTAAGTCGATTTTTTGCCGGAAGCCAGCGTGAAGTCACCGAATTTCAAGGCACGTTCATGGAAGAGGCGAATCAACTGAGAACGGTCATACATTGACAGACCTTAGGATGAGTGAGTGATGGGGACGGCTCATCTTACTGTCGGCCGCAACGCGACAAAAGAGACGCGATCACAGACTTCACGGCTCATCCTTAGTTCAAAGCGGAACGGGTCGAGTTTTGAGGTCCATCAATCACGAAACCAGTTACGGTGGGCCCCGAAGGCTTGACCGCACCCTACAACTCTCTCAACTTCAAATTGGATGGAGCCGTGTTACAGGCTCAGGGACAATCCCGTTTTGAAGTCGGGCAAGCGGTCCAAGAGGTTGAACCTTCGCAGGCCCATTGTTTTCGCTCGCTTCAGCAGTCAAGTTCTCTGATCGCCACACGCTGCTTTGCAACCGGAGAAGGCTCAGCCCCTCCTCCAATTACAGACAATGATTGCTGCCCGACCTCATCGCTCTAACTCTCTGATCCAGTCCTCGGCTTCCATCAGATTAGATAGCAACACGTCGGGTTCTGTCGTGGCCAACTGGTCGATGGTAAACATTCCCGTGGCAACGGCGACCGAGCGGGCACCGATCGCGCGGGCACAGCGGACATCACTGGGTGTGTCGCCAATCACCCAAATCTGGGATGGGTCGGTTTCAGGCAAGTGATCGCGATTCAAAACCGCGAATGCCTCGCGTGCGACATCGTCTCGCTCCAAGTGATCATCACCGAAGCCGCCCATGCGGAAGTG
>JAYVOX010000420.1:0-5511 GCA_043757695.1 Schlesneria sp. | reverse complement strand
TCTCCAATCGCTCCGCCGACTCGCATTCGCCGACAGCTAAACGTAAACAAATTCCGACCGATCGCTCTGACACGTCAACCCCAAGTTTGCATCACCCTAGGCCTCGCCCTCCCTTTTTCAACGGGCTGTTAAGCGGCACACGGTGGGGTGTTGGCGTTTCCTGGTTATCCGCAGCGCGAACCATTGCACCACGGCCCAGCAGGTCAGGAGCGCACCGTTCCACTTACGTTCCAATGCTGACCGACAACGTTCGATGCGGTTGTATTTGCTGTGATACGGTGAGTAGTACGCGAGACGAATCTCGAGTCCCGACCAGTCGGCGAATTGGACCATGCGTTTGAGGAATTGTGTCCGCGATCCCGAGTTCTTCAGGCCGTTGTCGAGGTAGATCACCATCCGCTTGTTCTGCGACAGGTTGCCGCGAGCAAGCAGTCCACCAGTGTTTGAACGAATCGCCCCAGAGGTCACTGGTCTCCGTCGAACCGAAGATCAGCGACCGTGCGCCGGGCTGCCGAACACACCAACACGTCGTACTTCTCCAGAATCGCATCCATGCTCCAGTCCTCCCTGGCCAGCAGAACCAACCACAACCGTCACCACCACAGTCTCCCTTCATCTCGCAATCCCGATGGCCCCAGTTTGGGTAAGACAAGACACGCCTCTCGCCTAAGCGTTCGCAATTTCCTTTCGTTTGGTCTGCTGTTCTTCTGCCGCGCTGGGGCGGAAGTAGAACGGGGCGGCCTTCCAGAAATCGGTGTCGTTGTCGAGGACGCCACTCGAAGAAGCGGGCGCGAGCAATCGCTGTTCTCCCAATCTCGCAATGGAACTGGCTCGCGGTTTCGAGATTGCCTCATCGTTGAGTAGCCGTGCGGCGCTCGATGATCCGGCGTGATCTGTCAGTCCCGGCCCAGTGACCGTTTCGCAAGCTGCTCGACTGCCCAGCCACTCCGCCGCCGAGACGATCTGCACCGGATCCTGAAGTTGCCAAGCGCGAGTCGTATGCTCGCGTGTATAGGCTCCGGCGAAGAAGTCACCGCGTTGAGCGTTCTCGACAATCCAAACGTGGGTCAGGCCACTCGGGCAGTTTTCAGCGATCGCTGCAAAAGTATCGACCGCCACGAAGCGGCAACCGGTTGCGAAGGCGAACGTTTTGGCACAAACGAGGCCGACTCGCAGACCGGTGAAGCTGCCGGGACCTTTGCTCACGGCGATGACTTGCACGTCGCGCGGCTTCGCGCCGTGCGATGTTAAAAGATCACGCAGCTCCAACACCAACGACTGAGCGTGCCGACGACCAGCCTGTCCCAGCGTCCGTTCTTCGAGAAGTTGGCCATCGCGCCGCAACGCAATGCTGCCCACAAATCCACTCGTTTCCAGTCCGATCACCAGCATGCAAACATCCCACGTCAGAGAAAATCAGGTCTCGCAAATCACACTCGGAAAAGTCCCTCAACCAACCGCGCGGGCACTAAGGATCGGCGCATCAATAACTGGCGTAGCTGGAGTCATAAGACTTCAGTCCGAACTCTCACGAGTTCGGCTACCTCAAACACTTATTAATGCGCCAGTCCTAAGGACCTGCCCAAGAACAAGTTCGTAGAACGGCCCTTCTAAGCCGTGGCCTCTGCCTAGTTGGCTCCGTTCCCAAAGACGAGGTGGACCATCGTGCCACTGCTTCGGAGTCTTCGGAGAAGCAGTGTTCTTGGCGTCCCGGTTCACCATTCGCACTGCTTCTCCGAGGACTCCGAAGCAGTGGCACTTCCAAGGTTATTCAAACGAAAAAGCAGTGCCATCCCGCCACGTCCAAGGTGATTGAGACGAAAAGACAGTGCCATCCCGCCCGCTACTTGGCTGTGATAGATCGGAACTGATTCGCCTTGCGAATGAAATCGAGCTTCGGCCACTGTCCCCGATCTGGCGGGAGGAGAATTTTTCCAAGCGGCGTTTTGAAGGACTCTATTCCACCGTCAAGGTTCAAACTTTTGAGTTCTGTCACCTTCGCGGGGTTGATCTTCATTTCGTAGTGCTCATCCAGATAGATCAACCCACTGTCGTAGGCTCGATGGTACGTTGGAGCCAACGACAGACCATTCGTCACATGATCTGTACTGTGTGGCGCACCAACGGGGACGATATGAGCCGCGTCAACCAAACGAAGCTGCACGCGAGTGACTGCACAGCGGCTAGCGTACGCTTGTAAAACCTGCTGACGAAAGTTGGCCTTTCGCGATAGTCGGCTGACCGTCTGAACGATCATGCGGCGCGGTGTTGGTAGAGCTTCGATTTCGTCCGACGTAATGCTCTGGAGCTCAGCGGCACGTTGAAGCAGCCGAAAGGTCTCCGCTTGTCGGCCATAACGGTGCAGATGCTCGGCTGTGAGAACGTAGCTGTAGAATTGGTCGGGACGGATGCCGACCGCGATTTCATCATTTGATTTGCGATCAAACGTCAATCCGTGTTGAAGGGCATCTTGTACTGTCGTGATATCGATTTGAACGGATGGTGATCCGGTGGTGAACGTTTGATGCCGACTAAGATCGAAACCCGCGAACATCCCGGAACGCGGCTCAAAGCCAATCAAGATGGTTGGCCCGTTCGGATTCAATCCTAACGGTGAACTCACCGTCGTCATTTGAATGCGAAACTCGTTGGGAAGACTCGGCCGACCTCCAAACGTCAGCGTCCACGCATACACCCAGACGACATCACTCGTCCCGTCGATGCCCGAGACCACAAACTTTCGTGGATGAACTCGCGCGGACCCTAAAAGGTTCGCCGAGAACCCTGATTGCTCGAATGCGCGAGTTATCGCATCAACGAGGTCACTTGGGCTTACCGCTGGCATCTTTGACTGCACTACCTTTCTTCTTTCCAACAGAAAGCGGTCTGGTGCGTCCCCCATCTGAGGGTAAGGCATCGCCTTCATCAGAGGTCCACATCGCAGCGGGATGAGTCACTTTGTAATTCACCTCTGCCACTTTGCCTAAGTCGCCAAACAAAGTCATCAATTCTTTCGGTCGATTGAACCGGCCCACCGCACCGCGCACATAGTCCTCCACTAACTCACTGCAAATCCATTTTCGCTTGAGCCGTTCAGCAACCTCGCCAGTAATGCAACTACCGCCAAATGGGTCCATTACAAGATCACCACGATCCGTCAACATCCGAATGAAATACTCAGGCAATGCGGCGGGGTATCTCGCGGGATGCGAAGCCAGATTATGTTCTTTGCAGTACCGAAGGTAATACGAGTTGCTCTCAGTGTTCGGAACGGCGATGAGGTTCGGGGGGATAGCGGCACCATTGTTGATCGAGAATTTGTCACTAATGTCATGCCCGCTGGGTCGCAGCTGTGCCTTGTATCCGTTTTTGAGCAGGTCTTTCATGGCGGTGCTGTACGGAGCAAGGACTCGACGATTGCTTGCCTTGGGCCAGGGAGTTGGCGAAAGCCACCAGATGCAATTGATCGCGTCCTTTACACGAATCCTACGAACAGTCACCCATTCGGCTGGCGTTGGAAGCTTTGACGGACTCCACCAGAAGAAATCTTGAGCCAGATGAAAACCGAACTCTTTGCACAGCATGATCAGCAACTCGTAGTGGTAGAGACTTCGCGTTGGCTGACCGGGAATCCATGCTCCCCCGATATCTATGACGAGCGAGCCGGAGTCCTTGAGAATTCGCCTGAACCCATCTGCGAAGGGACGAAACCAATCAAGGTATTCGTGAGAATCGGCGTTGCCGTACTCTTTCTTTCGCACTAGCCCGAAAGGTGGGCTCGTCATGATGAGATCGACGGATTTCGGTTTCACAACTTTGGACATCACGTCCAACGAATCGGCCAAGTAAATCGTTCCGTGTTTCGTTTCAAGATACGCGGTCGGATCTGGCTTGATTACCAACTCGTGAACTGGTTTGGGTGTGCTTCTGCTTTTGTGCAGTCGAGACGACTTGCCGTTCGCACTCTTTTCCGGGCTACTCACAGATCACCTTCTGTTTTCGATTTGACGAGACTCCATTCAACAGCAGCGAATACTAACGCGGCAGATGGCGAATAGGCAGTCGTTGAACTTGAACATCAGGGCAGCGTCTGGCGGTTCAAAATTGGCGGGGTGTCATTACTTCCGCACGTTGGTGTCATCCCACCGAAGGCTGCTCCGGCATTTGCATGAATGTGCTCACAGCCTTGTGATCGTCTCGTGTAGGTTCAGGATTGTTCGGGCGATGCTCGTCCAGGCGGCGAGGTCGGGTTTGTTGAGGTTGTCGGGGACGAGGCTCTCGCCGGTGCGGGGGAGTTGGTCGGCGTGGGTTGGGTTGGCGCGGAACTCTTCGCGGTGTTTGGCGAGGAGTTTTTGGAGGATCGCCAGTTCTTCCGGTTTCGGGGCACGAGAGACGGCGCGGCGGAAGGCCCAGGTGAGGCGAGACTCGTCGGTGGGGCCGCCCTCTTGCAGGATGTGGGTCGCGAAGACTCGGGCGGCTTCGACGTAGCTGGGGTCGTTGAGGAGCGTCAGCGCCTGCTGCGGCGTGTTCGAGCGAGGCCGGTCGGCGGTGCATTCTTCTCGACTCGGCGCGTCGAACGCGGCGAGAGACGGATGCAGGAACGAACGCTGCCAGAACGTGTACATGCCGCGGCGGTATTGCCGTTCGCCCTTGTCGTGCTCCCACGTGCGGCGCGGGAAGTTGAGGAACTCCCAGTAGCCTTCGGGCTGATACGGCAGGTCGCTTTCGCCGCCGATGCGGGGGGAGAGGAGGCCGCTGATCGCCAGCGCGTTGTCGCGGATGAACTCGGCATCGAGGCGCGAGCGGTTCTGCGCCGAGAGGAGGCGGTTGAACGGATCGACCGCGCGAGTTTCTTTGTTCTGCACCGAGCTTTGGCGATACGCGCCGGACGTGACCATCAAACGGACCAGTTGCTTGACGTTCCAGCCACTCTCGCGGAACTCGACTGCGAGTTGGTCGAGCAATTCGGGATGAGTCGGCCACTCGCCCTGACTCCCCAAATCTTCGAGCGACTTCGACAGGCCCTGCCCGTAGAACAGCTTCCACATCCGGTTGACAAAGACGCGTGCGGGGAGCGGGTTGTCGGCCGAGACCATCCAGTTGGCGAGTTCGAGTCGCGTGGCTCGTTTGTCTCCCGTCTCAACCTTGCCAAGGAACGCGGGGACGGCGGGCAGTACGGACTCACCCGAATCGTCGAGCCAGTTGCCGCGCGGCAGCATCCGCACCATGCGCGGTGCGGCCGAGACCGTGATCAGACTGGCAGGCATCCGCTTCACCAAGGCGTCACGTTCGGCAACCAGCTTCTGCATCGCATCGCGTTCCGGTTGGAAGCGGGCCGACTGGTCTCGCAGGTAGGAGAGGAGTTGATTCTTCTCAGCATCGTTCCGCTGATCTGCGGCTTTCGCGAGGACGGCCCTCAGCGCCGGAGGAACCCAGCGTGATGCGGGCTTCTCGATCGACGTGGCACTGACTCGCAACCGGCCGAGGCCGTGCTGAGCGTACTGCGATTTG
>JAYVOX010000419.1:0-5535 GCA_043757695.1 Schlesneria sp. | reverse complement strand
CGTAAGTATGGCAACTATCGAGCAATACGATTGCCGTCTCACCCGGCCGAATCTGATCTCGCACTTTTTGAACCGTCTCCGGCGCGATCGAACTCCCCTCGAACATCGTGATATACGAAGCCAGCACATGCGCCTCGACCGCCTGACGATTCTGCGCCCGAATCTCGATATCGACACCCACCACGCGGCCTTTGCCAATCATCTGACAGAGACTCGCCGAATAAATCAACGAGCCGCCGTGGGCAATTCCGGTTTCAATGATGACATCCGGCTTCAGGCTGTAGATGACTTCCTGCAAACGGATCATGTCGTCAGGTAGTTGGATGATCGGACGGCCGAGCCACGTAAAACCATAGACGTACTTGGTGTCCCAGCCAACGCGCAGCCACGCCTTGGTTACTTCGCGAAAGGCCTCAGCACTCGCAAATGGGAGGGAGCACGTTCGCCCGTCGGCGTCGGTGACATCGACGGTCGCCTTATCGAAATCAATCTTCATGGAACGTCCTAACTCTGTTGTCGTGAAAGGTGATCGCGAATTCCGGAGACCAACTCAGGGAGCAGACCCTCCAAACGTCGCGGGGAGTAATTCAATTCGGTCGCGGCGCGGCGAATATCGATTCGAGGAAACGTCACCGTAGGCGAACCTTCTGCGACCGAAACCGCTGCCGCCGTGAGGCCGATCAATTCGCGGACAATTGCTTCGTGAGACGTGTTCACGCCAGAGGCGATGTTATAGATCGAGTGCGAACCGGAGGGACCAAGCTGTAACAGAATCGCGGCCACATCGTCCACTGAAACATAATCCTTGGTAGAGTCGAGAGCCGTCTGGAGTTCCACTCGGCCACTTCGAACACAATCGCGAATCACGCTGATGATGAAGTTGTCCGAGTCGAAGTCTGGCCCGACCACGTTCGAGAGTCGGGCGACCCGCGCACGCGGACTGCTCGCCAGAGCAATACTTTCGCCCATCAGCTTCGACAGGTTATAGAGGTCGCTGAAATCAGTCGGCAACACGGGGATCACAGACTCCTCAGAGATGCCAAACCAAGAATCGACTGAAGAGCTGACTTGAAATGATCGCCCACAACTCGTCGCTTCATGCTCCCTCCCCTCGGCGGGGAGGGCCGGGGAGGGGGGGCGACGGTGGAGTTGACTCGCGACTGCTCCCCCCTCCCTAACCCTCCCCGCCGAGGGGAGGGAACAAGAGCCTGAATCGGGAAGCGAATTCGAGCCGATGGCTGGATTGGAATGGTCGGCAGGATCGAGGCAGCGGGCGTAGACGCGCGTTGAAGAGAGATAAACCAGCGAATCGAACGACGTGCGTGTCAGCACTTCTTGAAGCTTCGTGACGTGTGCTGTTACTGTGTCGTGCGGGCGGCGGCGAAAGTCGGCCGTAATGCCAATCGAATAGATTACGTGCCCCAAGTCTCGGCCATCCAAGTTCTCGTCACGACTTGGGCAACAGACATTGTGGCCAAGGCTGCGTGCCAACGCGGCAACACGCATTCCGATAAAGCCAGTGGCACCCAACACCGTGTATCTCATGGCAGCGGAACGATCTCGTACTGGTAACCGGACTAAACTGATTCCTTCCGAGCGGTGGACGTAAGTCCTCCGACTCTTGGGGCGAAGAGCCAGAAGACTTACGTCCACCGCTCGGAAATGTGTCACTCTTGGCCGCGTGAAGTCGAACACCGCAGTCAATTCAGCGGCGCATAAAAGGCCGGGTCGCGACCACGCAGCAGTTTCGGACTGACTCCCTTAACGATCTTGATTCCGCACCGTTCGATCAGAGCGGAGTCTTTTGTGGCCAGCATATTGAAACCATGCGGTGGCCCGTCCAAATAGACCGTTGCCGCCGGGATGACTTCGACCGGACGACCGTGCATCGGCACGTTGTCGTGATAATCACGCACGGCGTAGCACGTATAGCCGCAACTCGTGAGCAACCGCAAGATGCGCGTTCTCTCTAATCCGTCGGACCAGTCCACAAAACTACGATGAACCTCAAACACGACATGGGGGGAGTGCGTCGCCAACACGTGTGCTGCCCCCGCGATGGCGCGCTCTTCGCCACCTTCCGTGTCGAGCATGATGAGTCCGACTGACGCCAATTGCTCGCGTTGAACGTAGTCGTCGATGGTCAGCGAGGGCACGTCACCGTTCGGCGAAGTCTCTGACGAAGCGAGGGCCATGTCGCCATCGAGCTTCAACAGTTCGCCACTTTTGTCCCACAACCCGACCCGATGTGGCCGGACGTTACTCGCTCCATTGAGCTGAATGTTTCGCAGCAGTCGTTCGTGAGCCTGACGCATCGGCTCGAAGGCGTGAACTTGTTCCGCAATCTGAGCCATCGGGATGACGTGATCGCCGATATAGGCACCACCGACGATGACGTTCTTGCAACCGCGAGCCAACGTCGTCAACAGCTTGGTCGTCTGCGGTTCCCAAACATGATTGGGGCGATCTTCCGAGCTGAGGAGCAGCGCCATTTCGATGCGGCTGGCGGGCGAGACTTCAAATTTGAGTCCGGTCGAAAGCTCGACTGTGTGCGTGCCGACTTGTCCGAGCAAAGCCGTGATGAGCGGTGCGCGAACTTGGTCGCGAAAGCCGCGCGAGTCGGAAGCACGCTGTTCAGCCGCACGCAATAAGTCAAGCAAGGCATAACGCAGAACATCGTCTGCTCCCGCTGCGGCCAACGCAATCGCCAGGTTCGGTTCGGTTGTAGTCATCGTCGGCAGGTCTCTCGATAGATCAGACAAGGGGCATTCACAATCGGGACGGTCACAGCTCGGGCCAAGTCAGATCGCGTTGTGAAATTAGAGCCACTTCGCGAGGCCATTCAACGGCCACGGCCGGGTCGTTCCAACGAACGCCGGTCGAGCTTGCTGCATGGTATTCGCGAGACATTTGATAGAAGACTTCGGAGTCATCGGTCAGCGTCTGAAAACCGTGGGCAAATCGTTCGGGAATATACAGTGATCGGTGATTGGTCGCGGATAGCTCGAATCCTCTCCAACGGCGATAGGTCGGAGACTCGGGACGGAGATCGACGATCACGTCGAAGATTGCACCGCGTGTGCAGCGGACCAGTTTGGCTTCGGCGTGAGGTTCACGTTGGAAGTGCATCCCGCGTACGGTCCCTTGGCTGCGATTAATCGAGATGTTGCATTGAGCTAAGTGGGGGTTGAGGCTCCGTTCCTCGAACTCTTTCGCACACCATGTTCTCGCAAACGCACCGCGATCGTCGGAGACGAGTTCCGGCTCAATGAGCCAAGCACCGGCGAGTTCGGTCGGATGGAAGATCATGGTGGGAGTTGAGGCTGACTGCGATTCACGTTGAAAGATTGAATAAGAGGAGACCTTCGGTCGGGCGTTTCGAGGGGGTCGGGAGACCCGCGCCGAACGACTGTGCAAATCAAGCGACGCGAACATTGGGGATAGGGATGATGAACTTGCCACCTTGGTCTCGGTACTGCTGCTGTTGAGCGAGGATTTCTTCCGCGAAATTCCACGTCAGGAGCAGGCAATAGTCAGGACGATCGGAGAGCAACTTCTCGGGATCGTAGATTTTTAATCGCGTGCCGGGTGTGTAATGGCCTTGCTTGACGGTGCTGCGATCGACGACGTAATCGAGCGTGTCGGCTCCGATGCCAAAGTAGTTCAGCAGCGTGCTACCCTTCGCAGACGCTCCATAGACGGCGATCCGTTTGCCATCGGCCTTGAGCGACGCCAACAACCCGGCCAACTCGCGCCGCAGCGCTTCGACGCGCAATCCGAAGTCGCGGTATGAGACTTCGGAATCGACCCAGCTCGATTCTTCTGACAACAGGTTTCGCACGGACTCACCAACAACACACGTTCCGGCATGACGCGCGAAGATACGGAGCGACCCGCCGTGAATGGGCAATCGCTCGACTTCGACGATTTCCAAACGATGTCGCCGGAAGAGGCGGTCGAGAGCCGTCAGTGAGAAGTAACTGAAGTGCTCGTGATAGATCGTGTCGAACTCCACGTGGTCGATTAGTTCTTTGAGGTACGGAGCCTCCACCACCACTACGCCGTTCGGTTTGAGCAACGTCTGGAACCCCGCGACCACTCCGTTCAGATCGGGTACGTGAGCAAGGACGTTGTTGGCGTGAATGACATCCGCCCGCTCGCCGCCATCGACAAGTTGCTTTGCGAGATCGCGACCGAAGAACTCGCTGACAGTGCGGATGCCTCGCTCGGACTCGGCGACGCGCGCGATATTGCGAGCGGGCTCAATCCCCAGCACCGGCACGCCCGCCTGCTTGTACCACTGCAACAAGTAGCCATCGTTGCTGGCGACTTCGACGACGAGGCTGTCGCTGCCGAGTTGCTCGGCGTCGGTGAGTCTCAGCGCGATCCGCTTCGCGTGCTGAACCATCGTGTCCGAGAACGACGAGAAGTACGCGTAGTCGCGAAACATCATCTCGGGCGGCACCGCCTCGGTGATCTGCACGAGCGCGCAGTTCGAGCACCACGCCAGTTCGAGCGGCCACGTCGGTTCGGGCTGATCGAGTTGTGCTTCGGTCAGCAGTGCATTCGCCAGTGGAGTCCGTCCGAGTGAAAGAACGTTGCTTAGGCCGCTTCGGCCGCAGGAACGACACTCAACCGAGGTGCTGCAATCTGTTGGAAGTGGTTCGTGTACCATGCGATTGTCCTGCTCAGCCCTTCGTCCAAAGTGAAGAGTGGCTCCCAGTCCAGCAGACGCCGGGCCTTGGCCGCGTTGAGTGATTGATGCTTGATCTCGTGACTAGCCTCACCCAGAACTTGTGGTGCGAGTGGCGAATCCATGAGCCGCATGACGCGCTCGACCAGTTCCAAGACGGTGACCTGAGTCTCATTCGAGAGGTTGAACGCCTCGCCCGCCAACTCGGGTTTGAGTGCGAGTTGCTCGGCAAGGTGCATGTACGCAGCGGCTCCGTCTTCGACATAAAAGTAGTCCCGCACGAACGAGCCATCTGACCGAATGACCGGTCGCTGATCACGCATCACCGAGCGAACCGTGCCGGGGACGATACGATTCCAGTTGAGATCACCGCCGCCATAAAAGTTGCCACAGCGCGTGATCACCACGGGCAGGCCATATGTGTTCGCATACGTCTGCGCGATGAGATCGCTGCAAGACTTGCTGACATCGTAAGGATGCTTCCCCGCCAGCGGAGTCTCTTCGGTGTAAGGCAACACGGGGGCGTCGCCATACGCTTTGTCGGACGAGGCGACGACGATCTGCTTGACTTTCGGGCTGCGACGACAGGCTTCGAGCAGCTTCCACGTCCCGCCGATATTGGTCTCGAACGTGGAGAGCGGATTGCGATTGGCGATGCCGACGATGGCTTGAGCGGCGAGATGAATCACCGTCTCGACTTCGTATTCTCCGAGCGATCGTTCGAGCGTGTCGTAGTCGTTGAGGTCACCGCGCACGACGGTGACTCGGTCCCAGAGGCCGCTCTTGAGCAGTTCCGCTTGAGGAGTCCAATCGCGTACGAGGCAGACGACATCGGCTTGAGC
>JAYVOX010000418.1:0-1521 GCA_043757695.1 Schlesneria sp. | reverse complement strand
CGATTCCGGATCTCACAGTGATGCCACTGTCTATACGCGCGCACTCACACTCTGGGCGATGCTTTCCCAGACACTGAGTACTGGCGTGCATCGGTCGTACCAGCGAGCATCGGCTTGAGCTTCACGCTTGGCGAGATCAAGCAGTCGAAGAGGCAGATTCACTGCTGCGTCATCTGGTTAAGATCATCTTCGATGTCTCGCAGAGCTTCGCGCCAGCCTACCGCCTGCAACTCGCCTCGCGAATACGCCGCCGAACGAGCGAGAATTTCCTGTGTCCAGTCGTTCGCCACTTGGTCATCCAACGGCTCGTCATCCAGGCTGTTGAGGACCGCAACCGCCAGTCGCCCTCGTTCTGCCGGGGGCAGGCTCAGGACACGCTCTTGAATTTCTTCAAAGGGGTTCATGGCAGTTGACTCGAATGGGGAATAGGGACATCACGACTCCACATCACCGTAGCTGAGTGCCTGAGCTTGCTCAACATTCATTTCATGATGACTTGAATGGACCGCTTCTGTCGTTGATTCGCGCCGGCATGATCCGCTTGTCAGCCCCCGTTTTTTCGTTGGGCCTTGATACCCGCCACGATGCTTTTGACAGATTCGCCTTTGAACAATTGCTCTCGCTCGGCCGTGTAGTCACCGTCACCGGCTCGAAACTGGTTCAGAAAGCGCATGGTGTCGATCACGCCCAGTTCTTGAATGAGGACGTTTTTCGCTCGACTGGAGACTTCGGAAAGAGGCTGAATTACCACGCTCATTTTGTAACCTCCGGAATGATGTTGAGCAGAGTCGTCACTTTGCAGTCCAAGCCGGGAATGGATTAGGCCTTGCGAAACAGTTTGTCGTCGTAGGTACAGTGACGTAGGGCCGGTTCCACCGGCCATTCATGCCTGAAGATGGCCGGTGGAACCGGCCCTACGCGACTGTCTTGGCGAGCGGGGGGGTGTGAACCCCCCGAGTCATTTGCTCGCCGATGAACAAACTCGGGGGGTTCACACCCCCCGCTCGCCAGAATTGCGTTGACCGACCGCCTTACGGCCGTGTGATTGTCACGGTGTTGCTGCCCGCTTCGTTGCCGGTGGTGAGGACCACGAACATCTTGAACGAGGCCGCGTCGGCGGGGTCGCTGAGGCCGTCGGTCGTCGAGAACGTCGTCGTGCCGGGTGAGATGTTGCCGATGACGGTGGCTGTGGAAGCGTCATAGGCGGGGCCGGGCGACATTCGCATCTGGTAGCTGTCGAGGTTCGGGTTGTCGGAGGCCGTCCATTGGAAATCGGCCTGCTGCGTGGCGGCGTTCCATTGCCCCGTCAGCGACTCCGCGTCGGGCGTGCTGCCGGGTTGAGGATACACGTCGGGCAGCGACGTGGCGAACGGATGCGTCGCCCCGTATTCCACCGCGATCGCCTCGCGATAGAGGACGAATCGACTGCGCAGCGGTGACAGGAGCACTTCGCGCTGGTTGCGACCGATGCGGGCATCGTTCTCCGCCTCGGTCACGGCTTTGTAATTGAGTCGCAGCGTC
>JAYVOX010000417.1:0-5560 GCA_043757695.1 Schlesneria sp. | reverse complement strand
AGTGTTGTAGCCACGCTCGCCAGAGCGTGGAGGGGAGCGAACAACCACCTTCTGGCGAAGGTGGCTACTGAAGACCAACCTTCAAAATGCTCTAAGTGCAACTTAAAAGACGCTTCAAGCAGATCGGGGTGATTTCCTTTAGCAATTAGAAATGACCAATTCGCAATTAGAAATCGCCTTTAACGACTCGACTCCATCTCGCTCCTCGATTGCCAACGAAGTCGCCCTGACCCTCCTGCGGTCGTGCTACTTCAAAACAAAACACGCTCGCTCGGAGAATTCCCTCGGTGACAGTCCCTTCGACGATTCGCATCGCTACTCGCTCCAGCAACCTCGCTCTCTGGCAAGCTCACCACATCTCCGATTTGATCCGCGCGACCTCTCCCGAGATCACCGTCGAACTGGTTCACATCAGCACGGCCGGTGATCGCGATCAAACCGAGCGGTTGCAAGACCTTGGCAGTTTCGGAGTCTTCACGCGCGAGGTGCAACTCGCGTTACTCGATGGCCGCGCGGACGTGGCCGTTCACAGTTTGAAGGACTTGCCCACTGATGAAGTCGCCGGCTTGATGCTCGCCGCGACACCGCTGCGCGGTTTGACGGCCGATGCGTTGGTGATGCCCGCGCACCACGTTGGTCCCGCTGATCTGAACTTGCTTCCACGCGGCGCGCGCGTCGGGACCGGTAGCCCGCGACGACAGGCTCAACTGAGATACCTGCGTCCCGACCTGCAACTGAGCGAAGTGCGCGGCAACGTGGAGACACGGCTCCGCAAGCTCGATGAAGGTCAGTACCAAGCCCTCGTCCTCGCCGCTGCCGGACTGACGCGACTCGGTTTGGGACATCGCGTCTCGCGCGAGTTGCCGCCCCCCACGGTCTATCCCGCCGTCGGACAGGGAGCGATCGGAGTCGAATGCCGAACGGAGGACGCTCTCGCGCGGCGCGTTCTCGCACTCATCACCGACTCACCGACGCAGTCTGCCGTCACCGCCGAACGCAGCCTGCTCGCCACGCTCCGCGCGGGATGTCACGCCCCGCTGGGAGTCTCCACGCAAGCGAGCGGCGATGTACTGAGACTCGAAGCGGTCGTCCTTCCTCAAGATGGCTCCGATCGTTGGATCGCCTCTGCCTGCGGCACCACGTGCGATGCCGCGTTCCTCGGTCAACAAGTGGCCCAACGCCTGTTGATCCAGGGAGCGGGACGCGTTCTGCACAGTGGTGGCGGACCGACGTGAGATGGCGGTGATGTTCTTCGTTTCATTCCTTTAGAGAGCAGTCTGGGAATAAGTTCTTCGAGTCTGCTCGTCTTGTTCCCTCCCCTTGAGGGGGAGGGTTAGGGAGGGGTGCTGATTTCGGGAACAGCGCCGGATTGCCCATCGCCCCCCTCCCCGGCCCTCCCCACCGAGGGGAGGGAGGAAGACGCAAATCGAGTTGTTGTTTCCAGACTGTTCCTCAGGAGCCTCTTCATGCCGTTTCAATACAGCCTCAACGCCAGCACGATTCGTCCCGTGCCGATCCTCGACAAGATCCGGATTGCCGGGGAGGTCGGGTACAAGGCGATCGAACTCTGGCACGACGACATTGATGCCTACCTCGCATCGGGTGGGGAACTGACTGACATCAAAAAGGCTCTCGCCGACGCAGGCCTCGCGCTGCCAACCACGATCTATTTGCCCGGCTGGTGCGACACGACCGGAGCCGAACACGAGGCCGCACTCGAACCGATCAAACGCAAGATGGCGGTCTCGGCGGAACTCGGATCGACTCACATCATCGCGTGCCCTGCTTTGGGAAAGGTCGATGTCGCACTGGCCGCGCGCCACTACAAGGAACTCGTTGATCTCGGTCTCTCGTTCGGCGTGAAGGCGTCGATGGAGTACCTCGGGTTCGTCGAGCAGATCAACACGATCGAGTCGGCACTGGAGATCATGACCCTCTCCGGCCATCCGCAAGCGACGATCATCATCGACCCGTTCCACAACTTTCGCGGCGGCGGATCGTTCGCGTCAATTGGCAAGTTGCGCGGGGACCAGATCGCCATCAGCCACTTCAACGACACTCCCGCATCACCGCCGCGTCTGAAACAACACGATCACAGTCGCGTCCTGCCGGGCGAGGGTCATCTCGACCTGAAACAATGGTGCGACCTCTTGAAACAGGTCGGCTACCACGGCTACCTGTCGCTCGAACTCTTCAGCGAAGCCCTGTGGGCACGCGACCCGCGCGAGGTCGCGCAGCTCGGGCTGGAGAAGATGCGAGCCGCCGCAGAAAGCTGAGGTGCGATTCGATTCATTCCAGCGGAGACAGGTTCAACCGCTGGTCATCTCTTGGATCGCAGCGGCGGCGGCGGCGATCACGAGTTCCAGCGAACCCTGTGCGAGGATCGAGACCTCTTCCTGGTACAGCCCCTTTCCGAACGAGGCGGCATCGGGCAAGTACCAGACGTTCGAGCCATTGGCCAACGTGCCGATGACCAACGTCACGTCGGGGAACCGTTCCCGCAGCGTCCGTTGCAGGATGTTGTAATGCTCGCCGTCGAGGGCGAGCCACACGGCATCGCCCATGCGCCAAAGGACCAACTCGAACGGATACGCATCGCCGGTCGGAAGGTGTGCGACGCGTGTGAGCCTGCGTGTTGCACGCTCGACCAGCGCGCGCGCGTCGCGAATGCGTGTCGCGTCTCCGTCCGCCATCGCGGTCGCTTCGTCGGTGCGGGCGCGAGTCAACTCAACCTCGATGTCCGCTCGCGCCGGCAAGTCCGCGCGGTAACGGAGCGAAACGAGGACTCGCCGCACGCACCACTGCTCCGTCTCGACGACGCGCGAGTCCGTCATCGCGGCGTATTTCCAAGTCCCCAACGTCGCACCGGAGACGACTGGACCGGCGTACTCAAGCTCCTGATTCGCGGGAGGCAATGCTTCGAGAGCCGACAGCACTGCGTAGCCGAGTTGCCTGCCGTTGCGATCCGCCACGGCCACATCACCGACGAACCCTTCGCGCGGGCCGATGTCCCCCGACGCTCCTTGAATGAAGAGGCACGGGCAGGATGTCGCCGCCTCAACAACTTCACGCATGGCCCCGATGTAGTCGGGACTGATGAGCGTGCTCTGCCACGCGAGCGTCGTCGGATGGCAAGCGTAGTTGACCAGCGTGGCGAGTGGCTCACCCGAGTCGGCCGTGACGCGCGCGACCAGCACGGTGTCATCGGTCGGTCCCTCAGGGTGAAAGCCACAGACCGCGTGGCCGCGTGCCTCATCAAAGGTGTCGCGATGAGCCGCCAGATCGCAACGGCCCACGCCGTAGACGAGGCTCGCGCGGACCAAGCCTTGTCGCGCGTCCTCGATTAGTCCCGCAATCGTTACGGCCAGCGAGTCCAGATAGGGCGGGATCAACTCGCCACCGGGAAGGTCGCGACGTTCGAGGCCCATCAGTCCGGCACCGTGCGTGTGCGAGAAGAAGACCGTCAAGGCCTCACGCTCGACACCGGCCGAGGCACTTACGGCCTCGAGCAATCGGCTCATCTCGACCGACCAGAGCAGGCAATGATCGACGGCCACAACCACGCGCTGAGAAGCCGTTGCGTTCTCGCGATCACGCAGTAGCAACACCGTCGCGGTAAGCGACCGATGGATTCCAGTCGAACGTTCGTGCGTCGCCGCACCCCACATCCGGTGATAGATGCCGACCGGCGGCGTGATGTCGCCCCGAGCGACACCGGCCCAACCACGACTCTGCGATGTCTTGACGTGAGGCATAGAAGAGAGGACTCAATGCGACATGAGCTACGACAGGTGAGGTCGAGTTCTCGAAGCTCACCTCAGCGGACGGCCTTCGGTCGGCTTGCCGTTCGTGTCGAGGATCTGGAAGTGGTGGATGCCCGGTTTGCGGTCGCTGACGTGAGTCCAGACGATCTGCTTGTCGCGCGTGACCTCGAACAGGCGGACCTTGCCCGGTCCCGTGTGATAGGCCGTGATGACCGTGTTGCCGTTGGGAAGCCGCTGTGCGCCGCAGGCATCGTCGAACGGCTTCGACGGGAAGTCGTCGTTCGAGACCTGCCAGACCGTCTTGCCCGCCGCATCGACTTCAATACTCAGGTTGCCGAGCGTGCAGTTGATCAGCGTGTTCCCATCGTCCAGCCGAATGGCGGTGAACGGCCAGTGAGGCGTCGCGACTTCCCAGACGACTTTGCCGTCGGGCTGGTACTCGCGCACCACCTTGTCGAGTAGCTGAGGCACGAGGTAGTTCCCGTTCTTCAGCTTGCGCGACATCCGCGTTTGCAGGTGATGATCCTTCGTCTGAGCCTGCAGCGCGACTTCGACCGCGATCTTGCCGTCGCGTGTCAATTCGAGCAGCCTCGGCTTGTCTCCCGCCTCGGTCAGCAGAATGTTGCCGTTGTCGAGGGCCTGCGCCGTGTTGACCTCGGACTGCGTCCCTTTGAACTCGAAGACCGTCTTCCCTTCGCGAGTCACCTCAACCACCGAGCCGCCGTCGTTCGACTTCGACAACGCCAACAAAACATTTCCGTTCGGCAGCACCCAGCCGTCGCGAGTCGATTTCGGATACGACCACGTTACCTTGCCCTCGCCATCAAGAATGTAGGTCTCGCCGCCCGTGGCCAAGAACGAGTGCGTGATCTTCAGCGAATCAGCCGCTCGACTCTGTTGCCTGTTGGAGTCGTACCCCAAGGCCGCAACAACGAAAGCCAGCAATACGAGAGCGCGACGTGAGGAAAGCATGATGGGTCTCTGAAAGGTGAAGTGAACTCGAAGTCATCGATACCTTCGAGCCGAGGAGCCAAACGGAAAGTCCAGCCGCACGCTCGGGAAGTGCGGGCAACATTTGCGAACACGAAGTCAGGCTTGGAAGCCGTTCACATACGGCAGCTTCGCGGCGGTCTGCTTCACGGCATCGGCTCCTTCAAGTAGCTGACCAAGGAAGTCCCAGTTGCCGGTGGTCAGTGAGCCTCGGGCGCTCTCGAGCATCGTGATCGGGAACGAAATGCTTCCCGCTCGAACCAGCTTCGCCGCGAGATCGACCGTCACAGACAACTTGGGATCCGCCGTGATAGCTGCCGCGAGTTTGTCGAGATCGCCGCGCGCGGCATTGACGCACGGCACACCGAGGCCAGTGCAGTTGCCGAAGAAAATCTCGGCGAACGACTCGGCGATGATCGCTTTGATTCCCCAGCGGATCAGGGCTTGAGGAGCATGTTCGCGCGATGACCCGCAACCAAAGTTGCGTCCCGCGACGAGAACGCTCCCCCCTTTGAACTGCGCATCGTCAAACGGATGTTTCGCATCCTGCTGGCGATCGTCCTCAAACGCATGTTCGCCAAGCCCATCGAACGTCACGCATCGCAAAAAGCGAGCGGGTATGATGCGGTCAGTGTCGATGTCGTCGAGAAGAAGTGGCACGCCGGTGCCAATGACTTGAGTGATGTTTTGCATGGTGAGTGGTCCTCGTTGATGCCTCGTGAGTGTTGTGATCGTTAGGCGACCGGCAGAAAATAAATTACCAACCCGAAGCGTGAGCCAGGGAGTTGCTCTATGGACTCCCTGGC